>CAZGLU010000073.1:0-10307 GCA_964526095.1 uncultured Anaerolineaceae bacterium
GTGAACACGATCGGGCTGGTGTTGCTGCTGGCGGCCAGCGCCGCCATCGGCGAGGAGCTGGCGTTCCGGGGGGCCTTGCAGCCGGTATTCGGCTTCTGGCCGACGGCGATCGTCTTCGCGCTGACACACGTGCAGTATACCCTGACGCCCGCCACCCTGATCATCCTGGGGGTCGCGCTGGCATTCGGCTGGTTACGCCGACGTTATAACACCACAGTTGCGATGATCACGCACTTCCTCTATAACTTCATCCCGTTGGCACTGGTGCTTGCCGTGCCGGAGGACATGCTCGAAACTTTCGTGCGCCTGTTTTGAAAGGAGGGGAACTTGGTAGACGCACGTGCGACGGGCACCGTCACCGAGTTGTCGCTGGACAGCCGCGCCCTGGGCCGTGCCATGGATGTCATGGTCATTACACCGCCCGGTTATGATGAGGCGGACGACACGCTGTATCCCGTGTTGTACTACCTGCATCCGTGGGGACTCAGCCCGCGCTACATCGTGGACAAGCTGCGGATGCACCATCATCTGTGGCACGGCATAGCCCGTGGGGATCTGCCGCCCATGGTGATCGCCCTGCCAAGTGGTGACAAGAGCTTCTACATCAATGCGGAGGACCCGCCTGGCTACGATTGGGAGAGCCGGGTGGACATGGAAAGCCCCTTTTTCCGCGACGCGCTGGCGCTCTATGGCGATTACGGCGATTACCTGCTGGGCGAGGTGATCCCGACGATAGAGACGCAGTTCCACGTGCGGACGGACCGGGCTGGCCGTGCGATTGGCGGCATTTCGATGGGCGGGACGGCGGCGGCACTCCACGCCTTTAAGGACCCCGGCGCGTTCAGCGCAGTGGGTATCCACAGTCCGGCGCTGTGTCTGGGGCCGCCGGAGCAGCCGGGGCCGCCCTGGATCTTCGGCCTCACGCGGGAAAGCTTCGCGCGGCACAACCCGGCGGACGTCGTGCGCGGGCTGGCGCCAGAGGCCGCGCCGCGTGTCTACCTGGACGTTGGGGACCGCGATCCGATGGTCGATACGGTGGAGGCACTACACGCGGCGTTGGAAGAGACCGGCATCCCACATACGTATCACCGGCGACCGGGCGGCCACGATAAGTCGTACTGGGAACCGCACATGACGGAGTACCTGGCGTTCTACGCCGAGAACTGGGCCTAGCACGTAAGCTGGTTATCCCTCGCGGCGCGGGACCTCGTGGTGCTCGCGGCAGCGCGCCTCGTAGCTCTCCGATGCGGCGACCAGGATGATCGGGTCGTCATAGTAGGCCGGGCTGCCGTTGACGAGGCGCTGCGTGCGGGTCGCGGGTTCGCCGCAGCACACGCAGATGGCGTGTAGCTTCTGCACGTCGTCGGCACAGCACAGCAGGTCCGGCATGGGGCCAAACGGCTCGCCCCGGAAGTCCATATCCAGCCCGGCGAGGATCACGCGCAGGCCGCTGTCGGCCAGGCGCTGCACGACGCCGACGATGGCGGCGTCGAAGAACTGCGCCTCGTCGATGGCGACCACGGTCGTATCCGGGTCCAGGTGCGTCAGGATATCCTGTGCGCTCTTGACCGGCAGCGCATCGAAGTTCTGGCCGTTGTGCGACGTGACGCGTTCGACCGAGTAACGGGTGTCGATATCGGGCTTGAAGACCTGGACTTTTTGCCGTGCGATGGCGGCACGGCGCACGCGGCGGATCAATTCCTCGGTCTTGCCGCTGAACATGCTGCCGCAGATGACCTCAACACCACCGGCATGGTGCTTCATCGGGTGCCCCCTTCGTTCTGCGCGGACAATGGAAAGGGCAGGTGTAGGATCCTACGACCTGCCCTTGCTCAATCTTGACGGGTGCGGTGCTTACTCCGTGGTTTCGGCCTCGGGTGTGCCCACCTGATAGCCGCGCGCCCGGAGCGCCTTCTTGGTGTCGGCCAGGACCTTGCGCCCAATGCCCGGAATGGCGAGGATGGCGTTGTCGCCGCCCTCCTGCCAGCGTGCCAGGAAGTCGCCCACGACCTCGATGCCCGCCTCGGCGTAGACGCTCAGATAGCGGCGGTCGAGGCCCAGTTCGCTCATGGGCACATCCGGGGATGTGCGCTCCGCCTCGCGCGACTCGAGGTCGGCGATGATCTCGTCGCGGACGCGCAGGCGCTTCATGAAGCGGTCCACCTGGCCCTCAGTGTCCACGATGCGCTGCTCGCCGGTGTAGAACGGGTGGCAGGCCGAGCACACGTCGGTGCGGATCTCCGGCACCGTCGAGCCGACCGTCCAGCTATTCCCACAGGCGCAGATAACGCGCGCTTCGGGGTACCACGTAGGATGAATATTCTCGCGCATGACTGTGTGTTTCAACCTTTCCGGCCACGGTTCCCACTGCGGGGGATGCGTAGCGGTCTAAGCGGCTGACGCTGCTGTGAAATAGTGACCAGACTCAGGCCTGGGCCTGTTCCTGGGAATCCTTCGGCTGGGGGCGTTCAGGTAACACGCTGATACGCTTGCGGCCATCACGGAAAGTCTCGAACGTGACGTAGCCCTCTGCCGTGGCGAAGATGGTGTAATCACGGCCCAGGCCCACGTTCTTGCCGGGATGGAACTTGGTCCCACGCTGGCGAACGATGATATTGCCGGGGATCACGTGCTCGCCGCCGAAGCGCTTCACGCCCAGGCGCTTGCTCTTACTGTCACGGCCGTTGCGGGTCGAACCGCCACCTTTTTTGTGCGCCATAATTCAGTACTCCTCTGCTACCTGTTGCCTTTACGCGCTCGTGATGTTGTCGATGCGCAGCCGGGTGAAGTACTGGCGGTGCCCGCGGCGGCGGCGATACCGCTGCTTGGGCTTGTACTTCCACACGAAGATCTTGGGGCCACGGCCCTGCTTGACCACCGTCGCCTGGACGACTGCACCCTTGACGGTCGGCTGGCCGACCTGCGGCTCGCCGTTATCGGGGACGAGCAGCAGCACGTCGGTCAGGTCGATCGTCTCGCCCTCGGCCTGGGGCAGCCGTTCGACGTCGATCGTCATCCCGGGTTCCGCACGGTACTGACGACCGCCGGTGCGTACGATTGCATACATAACGTTGTGTCTCCAATCTTCGCTTTGCCGCCGCGGGTGACAGCCAACCGGGCGTCCCAGCGGGGAAAATTGGCGTGCGAGCAAACCAACAGCGATATCCCGGCAAGGCCCGGATACCGGAGCGTCATTATACCAGCCGCGAGGGGCGGGCGTCAATGGCGGGGTCGGCGTGGGGAGTGAGGTAGGACCGGGGTGCTCTTGGCGAGTTGTCGAGTGTGCAGTATGATGTTGGGGTTGGCTCACAATGAGGTCTGGATGGCACGAAGGTTCCAGTTGTTTCTGTTCGGCGTAGCCGGTATCCTGGCCGCCGGATTGCTGACCGCCTGTTCCCCTGAAACCGGCACGGCGATGATCTCGCCCACGCCGACTTTTGCCCCGACGGCCCCGCCCACGAACACCCCGCGCCCCCTCGAACTCGCGCCACCGGATGCGACCGCGCCGCCCTCGGAACCCCAGGCGCTGAGCGCGACGAAGGTCCCCTGTCCAGCAGGGGCGGAGTCCGGCGCGCTGACGTATGACATCGACGCGACGGTGGACTGGGAGACGCACCGCGTCGAGGCGGTGCAGCGCGTGACCTACCAGAACCGCACCGGGCACACGCTCCGCCAGCTTGTCTTCAACGTGGACGCCAACCACACCGGCGGCCGGTTCGAGTTGGTACGGGTTAAGGCCGACGACGGGCGCCCGATCGATCAGGTGGCGCTGGAGCAGACACAGCTTACCGTCACGCTTCCGGAGAAGCTGCATGCGTACTGCGTGGTCGGCGTGACGCTTGAGTACGCCCTGAACGTACCCAACTTTGCGGACTCTACCTCGCCGGGCTATCTGGGGTATGGCGGGCGGCAGCTTAACCTGGGGCTGTGGTTCCCGCTGCTGGCCGATTTCGACGGCACGGGCGATTGGGTGATCCCGGCTGTGCACACGGTTGGTGAGCAGGATGTGTTGCCAGCGGCGGATTTTAACGTGAACCTGGCGGTTAAGAACGCGCCGCCCACGGTGGAGGTCGCGGGGCCGGGCCGCGTTTCGAAGCTTGACGACCAGACGTGGCGCTTCGAGCTGGAGCAGGGGCGCGAGATCGCGCTGTCGCTTTCGGATCAGTTCCACACGCTCAGCACGGTCACCGCGTCCGGCACGACCGTCGAGTTGTATTACTACCCCGTGCCGGGCACCACGCTCGACGCTCCAGGGCACGCGCTTCAGGTGGCCGCCGACGCCCTCACGGTGTACTCCGAGCTGTTCGGGCCGTACCCGCGCGACCGGATGGTGGTGGTCGAGGGCGACTTCCCGGACGGCATGGAGTTCAGCGGCCTCGTGTTCGTCAGTGAGGCGTGGTTCCGCACGTGGACCGGCGAGCCGAACGACTGGCTGACGATCATCACCGCGCATGAGGTGTCTCACCAATGGTGGTACGCGCTGGTCGGCAACGACCAGGGCAATCACCCGTACCTGGATGAAGCGCTGGCGACGTATAGTGAACTGCTGTTCTTCGAGCACATCTACCCGGATCTGGTCGATGGGTGGTGGAAGAAGCGCGTGTACGACTACGGGCCGGGTGGCTTCGTCGATGCGCGCGTCTACGACTTTTACTCCGTGCGCGAGTACATCAACTCGGTCTACCTGCGCGGCGCGCTGATGCTGCAACAGATCCGCGACGACCTGGGCGACGAGGCGTTCTTCACCTGGCTGCGTGAGTATGCGGCGGGCATGAGCGGGCGGCTCGCCAAACCCGCCGACCTGTGGGGCGCGCTGCCGGAGGATGCCTACGGCACGACCGCGCCCATTCGCGGGCGGTACATGCGGCAGGCGGATATCCTGTCGCTGCGGGTGGAGGTGCCGTAGCGGCCCGACGCCCGGCACACGCCCTACGCGGAACGCTTGCAAGGCGACGCCGCGACAAAGGAGCGTTCCCCAATGACCCTGGAGCCAGAGTTCGCGTTCGCACCGCTGCATGGGCTGGCCCTCGTGGTGCCGGTGCTGCTGGCCCGCATCGGGATCCCGCTGCTTCTCAACCGGGACGCGCTGCGTCGCCTCGGCTATACGCCCCGCCTCGAGGCGGGCGCCCGATGGCTGGTACCTGTCTATGTGATCGCGGAAGGGTTGCTGCTGCTGTACCCGTTCTTCCTCACCATCAAGACGGGGACCGCGTGGTTCGTGGCGGGCGTGCCGCTCATGGCGGCGGGGTGGGCCTTTGTCGCGCTGTCCGCCCTCGAGTTTTCGCGCAGCGCCGGGCGCCTGGACGGCGGGATCTACCGCTACTCGCGTAACCCGATGTATGTGGGCTACTTCCTCTACTTCACCGGCGTTGGCCTGGTGACCGCCTCCTGGCTCTACGTGCTGCTGGCCGTCGTGGAGCAGATCGCGCTGTACTGGTTCATCCGCGCGGAAGAACGCTGGTGCGAGGCCCAATACGGCCAGCCGTACCGGCGCTATACCCGGGAGGTGCGGCGTTATCTAGGACGGCGCAGCGCGTAGCTTCGCAGGCTTACTGCCGCCGCTTTTCCCCGTGCCGCTTCTGCGCTAGGATAAGGGCCACTAGAGTATTGTGCCACCACGCCACCCTTAAAGGTTAATAGATGCTTTCCACCGTTTATTCATGTGCATTGGTCGGGCTGGACGGCGAGGTGGTGCAGGTTGAGGTCGATTACAACCCGAACTCACTGCCCGCCTTTACCGTCGTGGGCCTGCCCGATGTAGCCGTTCAGGAGAGCCGTGAGCGCGTGCGCTCGGCCATTCGGAACAGCGGCCTGCAATTCCCCAACAAACGCTACACCGTGAACCTCGCCCCGGCCGACCTGCGCAAAGAGGGGCCGACCTACGACCTGCCGATCGCCATCGGCGTGCTGGCGGCGACCGATCAGGTGCCGCTGGAGCGGCTCGTCGGCGCGCTGTTCATCGGGGAGCTGTCGCTGGACGGCACCGTGCGACATGTGAAGGGCATCCTGCCGGTCGCGCACCGGGCCTGGCGCGAGGGCTTCGAGTGCATTTACGTCCCGGAGGAGGATGCCCCCCAGGCCGCGCTTGTGCCGGAGATCGACATCATCCCGGTGCGGTCGCTGGGGCAGTTGGTGGAGCACCTCTACGAACTCCAGACCATCCCGCCGTACGTGCGCGCCGAAGTGGACCTGCGCGTGCCGCCGCACCTCGACGGGCTGACGGATTTCGCGGACGTGAAGGGGCAGGAGCACGTCAAGCGTGCGCTGGAAGTGGCGGCAGCAGGCAGCCATAACGTGCTGATGGTCGGGCCGCCGGGCGTCGGCAAGACGCTCCTGGCGCGGGCGCTACCCGGTATCCTGCCGACGATGACGCTTGAGGAGTCGCTTGAGGTGACGCGGATCTACTCCGTGGCGGACCTGCTGCCCTCCGACAAGCCGCTGATGCGCATCCGGCCGTTTCGTGCGCCGCACCACACCGTCAGCGAGGCGGGCCTGATCGGTGGCGGGTCGTGGCCGCGCCCCGGCGAGGTATCGCTCGCGCACCGGGGTGTGCTGTTTGTCGACGAGATCCTGGAGTTCGGCACGCATACACTTGAGGTGCTGCGCCAGCCGATCGAGGATAAGCACGTCACGATCAGCCGGGCGCGGGTGTCGCTGTCGTTCCCGGCGAACTTCATGCTCGTCGCGGCGATGAACCCCTGCCCGTGCGGCTATTACGGTGACCCGGTGCGCGAGTGCACCTGCTCGGAATCGATGATCCGCCGCTATCAGCAGCGCCTGTCCGGGCCGCTGCTGGACCGGATCGATATCCACATCGACGTGCCGCGCGTCGATTACGACAAGCTGACCGACGACCGGCGCGGCGAGCCGTCGGCGGCGGTGCGCGAGCGCGTCGAGCGGGCGCGGGAACGGCAGCGCGACCGCTTCCGCGACGAGCCACGGCTGCAATCCAACGCGGACATGGGCGCGAGCGACATCCGGCACTTCTGTGAGATGGACGCGGCGGGCAGGCAGCTTCTGAACACGACGCTGCGGCAGATGCAGTTGAGCGCGCGGGCGTATCACCGCATCCTGAAGCTGAGCCGCACCATCGCGGATCTGGCGGGCTGCGAGCGGATCGAGGTTCCGCACCTGGCGGAGGCGATCCAATACCGCCCGCGCAAGCTGCTGTACTGATCTTCGTGTAGTCATTGGGACCAAATCATGCGAATCGTGCCCGAAGCCTTTCAAGACCTGCTTTCCGATGCCAGCCCGAACACTTTCGCCGTCCTGGCGACCACCACGCCGGGCGGCCACCCGGTCGCCACGCCGATCTGGTTCCTCGCGGACGAGGACGCGATCCTGTTTTCCTCCGAGGCGGACAGCCTGAAGGCACGCAACATCCGCGCCAACCCGTTCGTGTCGCTGTGCATCATGCGCGAGGACAACCATGTGCGCTACCTGGAGATCCGGGGTAGGGTGGTGGACATCACAACCGAGGGGTGGGGCGAATTCTCGCGCCGCCAGAAGGCCAAATACCCTGGCGCGGACGCGCCGAGCGAAACCGCACCACCGGGATACGCGATCTTCCGGGTCCAGCCGGAGAAGGCGCTCGCCTTCGATTACACGTGAGCGCCGCGATGGGCGCGGGCAGGGGAACACGCTATAATCTGCGCGACTTACCGGTGTTACGGTAGAGATGGAGCACCGTAGTGGCAGACCTGATCAGCATTAATAGCATCGAGACAACGGACGCCCCCGCCGCGAACGACCGGCCCAAGCGGCGCCCGGAATGGATCAAGGTGCGCGCGCCGAGCGGCGAAACGTATGAGATGGTGCGCGGCCTGATGCGTGGCAAGCAGCTCCACACCGTCTGCGAAGAGGCGAGATGCCCGAACCTGGGTGAGTGCTGGGGGAAGGGCACGGCCACGTTCCTGATGATGGGCGACACCTGCACCCGCTCGTGCCGTTTCTGTGATATCAAGACCGGGCGGCCCTCGCCGCTGGACTGGCAGGAGCCGAACCGGATCGCGCAGTCGGTCAAGGCGATGAACCTGCGCCATGTCGTGATCACCAGCGTGAACCGCGACGAGCGCCCGGACGGGGGCGCGCCGATCTTCGCCATGGTGATCCGCCGCATCCGTCAAGTGCATCCGGGGTGCAGCATTGAAGTCCTGATCCCGGATTTCAAGGGCAAGCGGGATGCGCTGAAGATCGTGATGGACGCGCAGCCGGAGATCCTGAACCACAACGTCGAGACGGTGCGGCGCCTGTTCCGCACCGTACAGCCGCAGGACCGCTACGAGTGGGCCGAGGCGACGTTGACCAACGCGAAGGAACTCGACCCCCTGGTATTGACCAAGAGCGGCATCATGGTCGGCCTGGGCGAGACGTTCGATGAAGTGGTCGAGACGATGCAGGATCTGGTGAGTTGGGGCGTGGACATCCTGACCATCGGGCAGTATCTCCAGCCGAGCAAGAAGCACATGCCGATCGACCGTTACTATACCCCGGCCGAGTTCGAGGAACTGAAGCGGATCGGCCTGGAGATGGGCTTCAAGTGGGTCGAGTCCGGGCCGTTGGTGCGCAGCAGCTACCGTGCCGACGAGCAGGTGCGGCAGCTTTCGCAGCTCAACCACTTCCGTCTGCGTGAGGAAGCGTAGGGCAGATCCTTAGCAACGATCGCCTGATGCCGCTCGTCGCCGGGCGGCATTTTCGTTGGTGGCAGGCATGACGTAGGAGGGACGCGCGTGACCACGTCCTATCGAACCCGCACTGGCTACCTCGCGGCCCTGCTCGGCCTCGTGGCGCTGATCCTGGCCGGGTGCAACCTGGATCGCGGGGGTGAGGCCGGGCCAACGCCGACGTCTGAGGGCCTATTGGGAACCGAAGCAGCGGCCGACATCACCCCGACCGATCCCGCGCTGTTGGTCGCCACGCCAACTCAAGCGGCGCCGGGCGCGCCGAACACCGGGCAGGCCACGCCGACGCCCTTCACGTTGTCACCGGTGCCGGGCGGTCAGACCGGTCAGATCGCTGGAAATGCTGCGCCACCCGGTGGAGCCGCTGGCCTGCCGCCCACGCCGGACCCCGATCAGGTGGGCGGCTTCCGGATCGAGAGCAATTTCGACGCGCCAAGTGGCGCGTGGATCTCGGGCAGTGATGAGATCGTCGCGCGCGGGGTGGAGGGCGGCATCTACTACGTCAGTGTGCAGTCGTCCGAGGGGCTGCTGTGGGGCTACACCCTCGGCCCGAAAAGCGGCGACACGCCGCCGCGCGACGTCGTGATTGAGGCGGATGTGCGGCTGAGCCAGGGCGGTGGGGAGATCGGGTATGGGTTCATCTGTCGGCGCACGGAGGGCGAGAACTACTACACCCTGACCCTCAACAACCAGGGCCAGGCGCGGATCGCGCGCATGGACGGCAACCAGATCACGCCGCTGACGGACTGGCTGCCAGCCCCCGGCGTCCGGCCGCCACAGGAGGCCAACCGCCTGCGGGCCGGGTGCGTGGGCGACGTGCTGTGGCTGGAAGTGAACGGGAATCTCGTCGCGCAGGCGCAGGATGCCACCTGGCCGGAGGGCGACTATGGGCTGTACGTGATGAACGATCGCGGCGGGGTGGCACGCGCCGAGTACGATAACGTGGTGATCGTGGGACGGTAGGCGGGGCGACGTCCGCTATACAACAAACGCCGGGTTTGCCCCGGCGTTTTGCGTTGCGCGGGATGTTATTAACCGCCTATGTTTCGATGATCTTGTCGTCGATAAGCTGCTGCTGGACGCGCTGGCCGCGCGGGTCGAAGGCGAAGTACGGCGCGTGAAGCTGAAATTCCATGTCTTGCATGGCGCGCCCGGCACGGTTCTTCTCGATGGTGAACACCACCCAATCCCGGAACTGCCGCGCCTGGTAAGGGTTGAACGTCACATGCTCCTTCGAGAGGATGTGATACTTGTTGTTCATGATGATCGCGATGTCGCACTCGTAATCCAGCGCGGAGCTGCCGCGCAGGTGGAACAGGTGCAGGCGGTTCGCCTTCAGCCCCTCGCGGTCCGCCGCGACGATGGCCCACACCGGCACGCCGAGGGCCAGGGCCATGTCCTTGAGGCCCTCCACGACGATCGTCACCTTTTCGGCCTCGTCGGTGGCGCGCTCCGGATGGATCGCCACCTTTTGCAGGTAGTCCACGAAGACGCTGACGTTGCCGCCGGTCGCGTCGCAGAGGCGGCTGGTCATCTCGCGGATGGCGCGCAGGGTCGTCACCGCCGGGCTGGCCTTGACCAGGATCAGCCGGTCGGCATAGCGATTCATGCGCGCGAGCGCCATGG
>CAZGLU010000074.1:0-2076 GCA_964526095.1 uncultured Anaerolineaceae bacterium
TCTCGAAGCCGTCCATCTCGACGAGCAGCTGGTTGAGCGTCTGCTCGCGCTCGTCATGGCCGCCGCCGAGGCCGGCGCCGCGGTGGCGGCCCACGGCGTCGATCTCGTCGACGAAGATGATGCACGGGGCGTTCTGCTTGGCCTGCTCGAAGAGGTCGCGCACGCGCGAGGCGCCGACGCCGACGAACATCTCGACGAACTCGGAGCCGGAGATGCTGAAGAACGGCACGCCCGCCTCGCCGCTGACGGCCTTGGCCAGCAGCGTCTTGCCCGTGCCGGGGCTGCCGACGAGCAGCACGCCCTTCGGGATGCGCGCGCCGAGCTGGATGAAGCGCTCCGGATCCTTGAGGAACTCCACGACTTCTTGTAGCTCTTCCTTGGCCTCGTCCGCGCCTGCAACGTCGTCAAATGTAACGGTCGGCTGGTCGCCGGTGAACATGCGCGCGCGGCTTTTGCCGAAGGATAACGCCTGGTTGTTGGAACCCTGGGCTTGGCGCAGCATCAGGTAGATGAAACCGCCGATCAGCAGCAGCGGCAGGAACGTGCCAATCAGCCCGATCCAGTTGAACAGGTTGCTCGGCTGCTCGTAGTCCACTTCGATGTCGTTTTGCAGGATCTCGCGGTTCGCTCCTGCGGAAACCAACAACTCGAAGACGTTCTCGACGTTGGAATTGATCTGGGCGGTGCGGGTCTCATTGCCATCATAGACGACGGTCAATTTGCCATCTTCGGAAGCCGTAATAGCATTCACCCGGTGGTTGTTGATGTCGTGCACCAACTGGCTGATTGTCAACTCTCGCGAGGTGGCACTGTTATTGCGTACACCAAACACGATCGCCGCGATTGCCGCGATGATCAGGATGTACACAAACATATTCCGCGACCGGTTATTCACTGTTGAGCCTCCAGCCCTCACTTCGACTTTGTGCTGCGCTCACGCTCACTGGTACTCGTTCACAGCCATACATATTATGAGGTTCTATTTTGTTGAGTATGGATAAGATTATACTCGATGGAATCCTTAAAAACCAGCGCGGGGCTTGTGAGCAGATTAGCATTATATAAGAAATGTCCGGCTGACTTTGGTATGGCACCCGGTACTTTCGTACCGATGCCTGCGCGGGCCAACGCGCGCCGCGCTAGCCAGCCCACGCCTGGTAGACTGCGATCCAAAGCGGGATCAGCAGCACTACGGCGATGAAGGCGACGAAGGCCAGCACCAGCGTGACGAGGTCGAGTTGCTCCGGTTGTTCGGCGGCGCGGTAGCGGGACTGGATCAGCGCGTCTGGGGCGCGGGGCGGCTGTATGCCCTGCGCGGCGGGGATCGACGGGAAGCGCGGGGCAGTGGCCTGCGCGCTTAGCGGCGCCTGCGTATAGGCGTAAGTCGGGGCTTCGGACGCCGGGCGCGGCGCCTGGACCGAAGGCGCGGTGATGGTCTGCGCAGCGTGGCGTAACGGCGGGGAGGGCTGGATCCGCCCGGAGTTCGCGGAGGGCGGCAGCGTCACGCCCGTGTCGGGCGGCACGGTTTCGCCCTCGACCTGCGGGATGTGGTCGGTCGTGATGTGCCCCTGCCGCCGGTAGCTGATCAGGATGCGCCCGAGCTGGTCCGCCGTGCGATAGCGCGCGGCAGGCTCCTTGGACAGGATCTTGTGCACGATGCGGTCCAGGTGTTCGGGGATGTTCGGGTTCAGGTCGGACGGGTTCGGCGGTATCTCGCGGATGTGTGCGAGCGCCAGTTCTTGCTGGTCGGCGCCGACGAACGGCAGGCGGCCCGTGAGCATCTCAAACAGCACGACCCCGATCGCGTACACATCTGAGGCCGGGGTAGGGGCGTCGCCCTGGGCCTGCTCCGGCGAGAAGTAATGCGGGCTGCCCCATACGACGCGCTGGCGCTGGCGTGGCTGCGTCATGGAGAGCGCCTGTGCGATGCCGAAGTCCGTGACCTTCACGTTGTCGCTCTCGGTGACGAGCACGTTCTGCGGCTTAACGTCGGCGTGGACCAGCCCGGCACGGTGGGCGTAGCCGACCCCAGCGCAGATCTTGATGCAGATGCTCAACGCGCGGTCGATCGAGAAC
>CAZGLU010000074.1:2086-10307 GCA_964526095.1 uncultured Anaerolineaceae bacterium
TGCCACCGCGCGGCCCAGCAGCATGTCCTGCGCCTTGTAGATCACGGCCATGCCGCCTGACCCCTGTTGGGCCACCAGGCGGTACCGTCCGTTGAGCAGGGTTTCCTGTGAAGACATGAGCGCACCCTCGACTGCCGGGGCGCAGACCGGCCGCAAACGCGCTTGCCCCGCGCCCTCCAGCTTCCTATAATGCGTTGTCTGAAGCGAGAATGCAAATTTCTTTGGCCCCCTTGCAGCAGGTGTAGGCATTGTTATGTTGAGGCGCAGCCGGGCGGAGCTCCCCCCTGGGCTAACCGAAGACGATCTGCCGGTCTGGATGCGCCACACGCGCCGCACGCCGGACTGGCTGGCTCTCGCAGTGATTGGGCTGTGCGCGGTGCTGCTGGCGCCGCTGCTGCTGCGCCCTGGGCTGCCAGCGGGGTACGATCCGGCTGTGGCGCGCGCGGTCGAGATGCGCGCCAGCCTGGAGGCGAACGTGCCCTATCCGCGTTGGGCGCCCAACTTCAACTATGGGTATGGCTCCCCGCTGTGGAATTACCTGCCGCCACTGCCGCACTACCTCACAGGGCTGTACCATGTGGCGGTCCAGGCGGGCGCTGAGGCCAGCGTCAAGGCGGTCGTGGCCCTGAGCGTGCTGCTGGCGGGCATCGGCATGTTGGGGTTTGTACGGGCGCGCTGGGGTCCGCTGGCTGGGCTGCTAGCGGCGGTCGCTTACCTCGCCAACCCGCAGGTCACGTGGAACATGCTCTATCTGGAGGGCGACCTTGCTGGCCTGTTGGCGCTGGGCGTGTTCCCCTGGTTATTGATCAGCGTGGACCGGCTGCTTGCGATGGGCCGGGGGACGGATTTCGGGGCGGTAGTAGCAGTGACCGCGCTGCTGTGGCTGACCGACGCCCCGGCCAACCTGCTGCTCGTCGGCCTGACCGGGGGATGGGTCGCGTGGCTCAGCCTGAGCGGGCGCGGCCAGGGTGGCGGGCGCGGGACGTGGCACGCAGTCGCGGCGCTTGCGCTCGGCACGGCGGCGGCGGCATTCTTCTGGCTTCCGGCCCTTGTCGAGAGCTACGCGGTGGTGTGGCTGCCGGTCGCCGTACCGGATGGGGCGCACCACGCGTGGGCGCCTCTCGCGCTCTTGCTGCCGCCGGAACCGGCCGATCCGCGCATCGTCAACCCGGCGCCTACCGCCTCGATCGGCGTGGGGTTGTGGGCGCTGGCGCTGCTGGGTGCCGGGAGCGCGCTGGTTCGTCGCTGGCGCGGCGTTTCATCCGCTCAAGGCGTCGAGCCAGGGGGGCGGCAGGCGAAGCTGACGGCGAACGAACGGGCGGGCCTGTATTTCTTTGGCGCGGGCTGCCTGCTGTGGGCGACTGCGGCGTTGCTACCCGGCCGCGAAGGGGCATGGCTGGACTGGCGGGGCGCCTGCGTGCTGGTGGGGGTGGCGTGTGGCGCGGTCGCAGCCGGGCAGGGTGGGGCGGTGCTGGAGGCGGCACCCCGACGACGGCGGGTGATCGGGGCGTGCGTGCTGCTCGCCGGGCTGGCGCTGCTCAACGCCCCGCTGCTCGATCCGCCCGCGTGGCCCGCGCCGCGCACAGAGGCGACGGCCATCACGGTGTTGGGCCGCGAGGTGCGAGGGCACCTGATCGGCGGCGTGCGCAGTGGGTGGCTGCTGCCGAGTTCCGCGCCGGTGCCTCCCGGCGTGTCGCCCGTGCTGGTGAACTCGTATGACATGGGGCAGGTGGATCGGGTCCTGCGTGATGCGCTGCCCCCGTCCGTGCAGGTGGACGTGATCGAGCAGACCCCGCGCCAGCAGCGTCTGGTGGTCGATGCAGCGCAAGCGGCGACCCTTACGCTGCTGGCCTTCGACTACCCCGGCTGGCAGGCGGAGATCGACAACGAGCCTGCCACACTGGGGGCGACGGCGGAGCAGGGATTCCTGACGCTGCGCGTCCCGGCAGGCCGCCATGAGGTCCGCGTCTATTTCGGTTCGACAGCGCCGCGCCGCGCGGCCTGGCTTATCGCGCTAGTGGCGGCAGGGGTGGCGACGGCGCTTAGCCTGCGCCTGGAACGCGACGTCCCGCGCCGCGCGGCAGGTGCGTCCCCGGCCAACGAGGCGGGGCGCTCCGGTCCGTTCGAGGCGGCGATCCTCGCCGCTGTGACGCTCGCCGTGTTTGGGCTGGCCGCAGCGTACATACGGGAGTGGCGCGGGGCGGACCCGCCGGATGGCGGCCCTGCGGGGCATGACGTGGCCTGGGAGCTACAGGGCGGGATCGACCTTGTGGACTACGAGATCGCGGTAGACGGGCCGTTTGCGCCGGGCGACCGGGTGCGGGTCACGCTTTACTGGCAGGCCGTGCGTCCTGACCTGCCTGACTATCAGGCGGGCGTCGCGCTGGTCGATGCTGAGGACCCCACGCAGGCGGTTGTGTCCGTCGCGCACCGGCACCCCGGCGGCATCCCGGTGAGCCAGTGGCCGCAGTACCCGCGCCCGGACTCCGTCGTGCGGGACGAATACGTGCTGCGGATCGGCACGGACGTGCCGCCGGGCCGTTACCGCATCGCGATCCAGGTCGGGCAATGCGGCTCGGTCGATCTGCGCCCGTGTGAGAGCGTGGAGCCGCTGTTCGCGTGGGGGAGCGAAGGGCAGAGCCTCAGCCAGCTCATCACGCTGCCCGGCGCGATCGACGTGCGCTAGGCGCGAGGGGATGCGGACCTGTTCCCTCCTGGTTGTGCGTCTGTGACGGGCGCGATAAAGTATAGGGCACCGTCGCGTGATGCCGACGCGACGGGATAGAGCGGGTCAAATTTTGGGGCATCCCATCAGCTTCCAACGCAGTTCTGAGGGAACACTCCTATGGATCAATCGAAAAATGATATTGACGTGCGGATCGGTGCGGCGTGGAAAGCGCACTACCGGGGCCAGGATGATATTGCCATCGAGCAGTTCCGCCAGTTGGTCGCGGAAGCGCCCGATCATATTGACGCGAATTGGGGCCTGGGCCTGTCGTACCGCGACGCAGGCCGGATCGAAGACGCGACCCAGGTGTTTCACAAGGTCAAGGACCTGGTGGGGGCGCAGTTGGAGGAACAGAGCACGGAGCGCGAGCGCTTCGTGATGCTCAGCCGCATGGTAGACCAACAACTGGCGCAGATCAACGAGTTTCACGGCCCATCGCCTGAGCAGACGAAGGCGGAATAAGCCATGGCAATGAGCAAGCGCGAGCGTCTGGAGAAGACGATCGCCGGGGAGGAGACGGACCGCGTCCCGATCGCGCTGTGGCGACATTGGCCGGGCGACGACCAGCGTGCGGCGGACCTGGCGGAAGCAACCGTCATGTTTCAGCGCCGATGGGACTTCGACTTCGTGAAGGTGTCGCCTTCCAGCAGCTATTGCATCACCGACTACGGCGTGCAGGATCGCTGGGTGGGGCACATCGAAGGCACGCGCGAGTACGTGCGGCGGGCCGTCACCCGCTCGCTGGACTGGACGGAGCTGCGCGTCCTGGACCCAACCAAGGGCGCGCTGGGGCGTCAGATCGAAACGTTGCGCCTGCTGTCCGATGCGTTCGGCACCGAGACGCCATTCATCATGACGATCTTCAGCCCGCTGGCCCAGGCCAAGAACATCGCCGGGAAGGACGTGCTGATCGAGCATATGCGCACCGCGCCGGACCGCCTCAAAACCGGTCTGAACACCATCACCGAAAGCACGCTGCGCTTCATCGAAGCCATCCGGCGTACCGGCGTCTCCGGCATCTTCTATGCGATCCAGCACGCGTCTTATGCTGTCATGGCGGAGGCCGAGTACGCTGAGTTTGGTCGCCCCTTCGACCTGCGCATTTTGGAGGCGCTGCCCGACGACTGGTGGCTGAACATGCTGCACCTTCACGGCAGCACGCCGATGTTCGACGCGGTGGCCGATTACCCGGTGCAGATCATTAACTGGCACGACCGCGAGACGCAGCCGGATCTGGCTACCGGCAAGCTCAAGTTCAAAGGGGCGGTGAGCGGCGGCATTGGCCGGTGGGATCCGATGCACGTCGGCACGCCGGTCGAGGTGCGCGCCCAGGCGCGGCAGGCGATCGAGGAGACGGGCGCGCGGCGGCTGGTGCTCTCGACGGGCTGCGTGATCATGACCACCACGCCGCAGTCGAATATCCGGGCGGCGCGCGAAACCGTCGAGTCCCCGGTCTAGCGGGGGAGGGCAGCGTGCCGATACGCGTGATCGCGGGGCGGGCCAAGGGGCGTCGCCTCAAGATGGTCCCAGGTGAGGGCACGCGCCCCGTGATGGACCGCGTTAAGGAGGCGTTGTTCAGCATCCTGGGCACGGCAGTGCAGGGCTGCTCGTTCCTGGACCTGTTCGCCGGGACGGGCAGTGTGGGGATCGAGGCGTTGAGCCGGGGGGCGCGGCGGGTTGTTTTCGTCGACAGCGACCGCCTCGCGATCCGCACGATCCACGAAAATCTGGCGATCACAGGGCTGAACGAGGGCGCAGAGGTGCTGCGGACCAACGCCTTTGAGTACCTGGAACGGCGCGGGATCGAGCCGTTCGAGTACATCTACATCGCGCCGCCGCAGTACAAAGGGATGTGGAAGGACGCCTTGCTTCACCTGGACGAGAACCCGGCGCTGCTGGCGGAGGACGGGATCGCGATCGTGCAGATCGATCCGGACGAGGCCGAAGACCTGCCGCTGCACTGGCTGGAGCTGTACGACGAGCGGCTGGATGGGAACACGCTGCTGCGCTTCTTCGAGCGCGTCTCGGCTGAGGATCTGGCGCGTGAGGGCGACGACGCGGGCAGCTAGCGCCGCCTAATCGGAATCAGCATGGTTGTTCAGGATGCGCCGGGCAAAGTCCAGCGCATCCTGTTTTGTGTCGATCTGCCCTTCGACCTGGGCCTCGCGCAGTTGCTCCAACAACTCCCCGATGATCGGACCCGGCTCCAGGCCAAGCTGCTGCATCAACTCGTTGCCGTCGAGCAGGGCAGGGGGCGCGATCGCGGCCTCGTAGTCGAGGAAGTAGCGCTCTAGCAGGCCGCGCACCGTTTCCAGGTAGCGCACCCATGCGGCCTGTTCCAACGTGCTGCCTACCGTCGCCAGATAGTCCGCCATCGCGTGCAGGCAGATGTCCACGCCTGCCGGTCCGGCGTCCCGCCAGAAACGGTAGACCGCGCGCCGGGACGGCGTGCCCTTGCTGCTGAGCCAGTGCGGGCGCATATGGTGGAGGATGATGGTGCTGAGCCGGTCGGACTCCGCGTTGCTGAGGTGAAGCGCCTCTCCCCGCGCGCGCGCCCATTTCGCGCCGATCTGCTCGTGGCGGTAGAAGTGCACGGCGCCGTCGGCGTCCTGCGAGCGGGTCACGCGCTTGGCCGCGTCGTGCAGCAGCGCCGCCAGGAGCAGCAGCGCGCGGTGCGAGCGCCCCTGCGGCCACGTGACGCGTAGCGCCGTCTCAAGGGTGGGCCGCAGGTCCGCGAACGCGAAGACCGCTGCGCCGATGGCCATGTTGGCGGTCAGCGTGTCGCTGCGCTGCCCGTACATCACGCGCAGCAGCACGTCGAGCCGGTCCACCGTCTCCAATGTGTGCTGCCAGACGTTGAACTGGTGGGGCGGTCCCTGGGTTATGGCGTCGAGTCCGGCAGTCTCTGGGATGACCGGGGCGAGCAGGCCAAGCTGCGCCAACACGCGCAGCGCAGCCGCTGGCGCACTCCCGTCGAGGATGTGGAACAGCTCGTCGCGGAGCCGTTCCGGGGATACCTCCCCCAGCCGGGGCGCGACGGCCTTGAGGTCGGCCTTGGTCTCCGGCTCGATCATCAGCCCGAAGGTGATGCTGGCCCGTACGGCCCGCAGCGCACGGGCGGGGTCGCCGGGGATCGACTCCGGCGAGCAGCGCCGCAGCCGCTTTTGCTCCAGGTCCGCCAGGCCGCCCAGGGGATCGATCACGCGGTCGAGGTCACCGTGCAGCGGCACGGCAAGCGCGTTGATGGTGAAATCGCGGTCACGCAGGTCCGCCTCAAGGTCCGGGCCACGGAACTGCGCGACGTCTACCGTGAGCGGCGCACCCTCCCACGTGATGATCGCGCGCCCTACGCCGCGCTCCGCGTCGAGAGGGTAATAGGCGCCGGAGAACGCGTTGGCGATGATCCGGGCGAGCGCCCGACCATCGGCGGGGGTCACCAGATCGATGTCGCGGATGGGGCGGTGGAGCAGTGCGTCGCGCGGGGTGCCGCCGACGATGTAGACCTCATGGCTTGGCGGGATCGCCTCGCGCAGCGCCTCAACGCTCGGATGCCAGAGCAGGGGGCGGCGCGGCGCTTGGGGTTCGAGCGACATCAGTCCTCACTGATGCGCGCGTCCGGGTTGCAGACGCCCACAAACGGCAGGTTGCGGTACAGCTCGTCCAGGTCCAGGCCGTAGCCGAACACGAACTTGTCGGGGATATCGAAGCCCACGTAATCCAGCTTGATGTCCACCTGTCGGCGGCTTGGCTTGTTGAGCAGGGTGCAGATCCGCACGCTGGCCGGGTTGCGGGTGCTGAGCATGTTCATGATGTACTGCATCGTGTGGCCGCTGTCGATGATGTCCTCCACGATCAGGACGTGCTTGCCAGCGATGTCCTGGTAGAGGTCCATTTCGATCCGGACGTGCCCTGTGGATTCGCGCACGCCGTCGCCGTAACTGGAGATCGCCATGAACTCGATGCTGTGCGGCACGTGGATGTGGCGCATCAGGTCCGCGAGGAACAGCACACCACCCTTCAGGATGCAGATCAGCAGCAGGTTCCGCACGCCCTGGTAGTCTTGCGTGATCTGTTCCCCCAGCTCGCGGACGCGGTTCTGCAATACGTCTTCCGGGATCAGCGTTTCGCGGAGGTAGCGGTCATACGAATGGGGCATAGGTCGTTCCTTGTGCCAAGAGCCAGGGAAACGTACCGGCTGCCCTGGCTGCCAGTGCTCAGTGTAGCCGTGCGATGGGCCGCCCGTTCAGCGGGCTGTTCCATGTCTCACGGATGGCGAGCGAGCCGATGCCCTCGGCCCACTCCTGGACCAACTGTTGTAGCCGGTGCGTGGTCTGGATGTCCACCTGGAGCGAAGCGGCGGCCTCGCTGGAGGCGTTGATCACCTCGCGCACGAGTTGTGCGTCTACATCACCCAGGTCGGCGGGCGGCTCGGTCGCGTTGAGGTCCGCGAAGTCGGTGCCGTAGGCTTCGTACAGCGCCCGGGCGACGCGCTCCTGCACGTCGTAATGGTGCGCGTGGAGCGAGAGCAGTCGCTGTTCCAGGTCCTCCGCGATGCCGAACAGCAGGGACAGGCGGGGCGGATCCTGGGTGACCTGCGCGCTGATGAAGTCGATAAACGAGGTGTCGTCGCCGCTCGTCAGGCAGCGCTCGTAAAGATGCATGGCTTCCACGCGGAGGCGATACACCTCCGCGATGGAGAACAGGCCCTGAGGGACCAACTGGTCAATCACGTACTGCCTCCGCAGGACATAGACGGTAAAGGTAATCCCAGGTGTAGATCCCCGTGTGGTGGCCGTCATCCCAGAAAAACTGAAGGGCGTAGTTGCCGACCAACTCCACGCGCTCGACCTCGTAGGTGCGTAGGGGGATCAGTTCGTCGAGACTTTTGGGATCGTGCTGGCGTCCCATGTAATCGTGGCCGCCGCGACACTCCACACACGGGCAGGCCAGCCGCAGCGGATCGATCGGGTAGGCGCAGGTGCGGCCATCCGACCACTCGATGACGAGCTGCCGGGTAGTCTGATTGAGCGTGATGTTGGTGGGCGTGACGGGCATGGGTCTTAACGCTGCGCTTTGCGGGCCGCCTGTCCGATCCAGTCATCGTCACGGATGCGCTGCGGGTTCACACTCACATGCGGGGTAAGGCGCTCGGCCAGGCTATCCGGCGTCTCCGCGGCAAGCTGCTCGAAACGGTGAATGCCGATGGACCGTAGGGCACCGGCGTACAGCGGCCCGATGCCACGAATCTCTGTCAGGTCGTCGCCGGTGGATGCGCTGTCTCCGTCGTCTTCCGTGTCCTCGAGGGGAAGGGGGATTTCGGAGATCGTTTCCGGCTCTGCGATACGCGACCGCACGATAGTATCTGGCTGCGGGCTACGCTTGGCTTCGCGCAGGAATAGCCAGCCAATGAAGGCGCTGATGCTCAGGCCAACGCCGAGGATGGTCGCGTTCCGGGTGGTTTTTTGCATCGCAAGAAAGGCCCTACGGTGTGAT
>CAZGLU010000075.1:0-3035 GCA_964526095.1 uncultured Anaerolineaceae bacterium
CTCTTCCGATCTCGGACGCTCGCGCAATCGGCGTGATCTTCGACGGGACAGGGCTGGGGCCGGACGGCGCGATCTGGGGCGGCGAGATCCTGATCGGCGGCTACGCGGGCTACGAGCGGTTCGCGCACCTGCGTTACGTGCCGCTGCCCGGCGGCGACGCGGCCACGCTGCGCCCGTACCGCACGGCGCTGGCGCACCTGTGGGCGGCGGGCATCGCCTGGGACGCGGACCTCGCCCCGGTCCAGGCGGCGGGCGGGCCGGAGCAGACGATCCTGCGGCAGCAGTTGGAGCGGCGTGTGAACGCGCCCGACACGTCGAGCATGGGGCGGCTGTTCGACGCCGCCGCCGCGCTGGCGGGCGTCTTGCAGCGCGTATCGTACGACGCGCAGGGCGCGATCTGGCTGGAGGCGCAGGCCGACCCCGACGAGCCGGACGCGTACCCGTTCGCGCTGGTCGAGGCGGCGGGCGGCCCGGCGCAGATCGACCCGGCACCGGCGCTGCGCGCGCTGCTGGCGGACGTGCGGGCGGGCGTCCCCGTCCCGACCATCGCGGCGCGGTTCCATCGCGGCGTGGCGGGGATGGTGCGGGACGTCTGCGTGCTGGCGCGGGAGCGGACCGGGCTGGACGTCGTCGCGCTGAGCGGCGGCGTGTGGCAAAACGTCACGCTGCTGGGCCTGACGATCCCGCTGCTGGAGCGCGCGGGGTTCACGGTGCTGGCGCATGCGCTGGTCCCGCCGAACGACGGCGGTCTGGCGCTGGGACAGGCAATTATCGCGGCGTATCATGTCCGCAACGAGTCCGATTAGGAGCGAGACTTATGTGCCTGGGGATTCCGGGAAAGATCATTGAGATCTACGAGCAGAACAGCCTGCGCATGGGCAAGGTGGACTTTGGCGGGGTGGTCAAAGAGGCGTGCCTCGCCTACGTGCCCGAGGCGCAGATCGGGGATTACACGATCATTCACGTCGGCTTCGCGCTGAACGTCATCGACGAGGAGGAGGCGCAGAAGACGTTGCAACTGCTGGACGAGGCCGGCATCCTCGGCGAGGAGCTGGGGCTGTCGCCGGAGTCGGGAGAGGACGCGGCCTGATGAAACACGTCACCGAGTACCGCGACGCGCGCCGGGTGCGCGACGTGCTGGACGAAATCCACCGGACGACGACCCGCCCATGGCGGCTGATGGAGGTCTGCGGCGGACAGACGCACTCGATCATCCGCCACGGCATCGACCAACTGCTGCCGGACGGCGTCGAGATGATCCACGGGCCGGGCTGCCCGGTGTGCGTGACGCCGCAGGAGATCATCGACCAGGCGATCGCGATCGCGTCGCTGCCGAACACGATCATGGTGTCGTTCGGGGACATGCTGCGCGTGCCCGGCTCGAAGGCGGACCTGTTCCAGGTCAAGGCGGCGGGCGGCGACGTGCGCGTGGTGTATTCGCCCCTGGAGTGCATCAAGATCGCGCAGGAGAACCCCGCCAAAGAGGTGGTGTTCTTCGGCGTCGGCTTCGAGACGACGGCCCCGGCCAATGCCATGGCGGTGTACCAGGCCAAGCAGCTCGGCGTGCCGAACTTCTCGATCCTGGTGTCGCACGTGCGCGTGCCGCCCGTGCTGGACGCGCTGCTCAGCGCGCCGGAGGTGCAGGTGCAGGGCTTCCTGCTGGCGGGGCACGTCTGCGCGGTGATGGGCTACTGGGAATACCTGCCGCTGGTCGAGAAGTACCGCGTGCCGATGGTGGTAACCGGGTTCGAGCCGCTGGACGTGGTGCGCGGGATCTACATGGCCATCCAGCAGCTTGAGCAGGGCCGCGCCGAGGTCGAGAACGCGTACGAGCGCGTGGTGGTGCCGCAGGGCAACGCCCCGGCGATGGCGATCATCAACGAGGTGTTCGAGGAGTGCGACCGCAAGTGGCGCGGCATCGGGACGATCCCGGCGAGCGGGTGGCAGCTCAAGCCCGCCTACGCGCCGTATGACGCCTCCAAGCGCTTCCCGCTGGACGGCGTGCGCACGGTCGAGTCGCCGCTGTGCCACGCGGGCGACGTGCTGAAGGGCGTGCTCAAGCCCAACGAGTGCCCGGCCTTCGGGAAGGAATGCACGCCGCGTCGCCCCCTGGGCGCGCCGATGGTGTCCAGCGAGGGCGCGTGCGCCGCGTACTACAACTTCGGGCGGTTCGAGGTGACGCGCGAGCCAGCCTGATCTCCCCTCATGGCGGCGGTTCAAGGTGCATTGTGCGAAAATTGACTGGGGCGGCTAAGCCATAAGGCCGCCCCACTGATCGCCGCACCCGGCGAATCACCCGCCTAACGGAACGAGGGGGATACCATGCGCAACTTCATCATCCGTTTGATCGTCACCGCGCTCGCGCTCGCCATCACGGCCTTCCTGCTGCCCGGCATCCACGTCGAGGACGGGATCCTCACCCTGCTGCTGATCGCGTTCGTGTTCGGCATCGTTAACGCGATCATCAAGCCGATCATCACCATCCTGAGCTGCCCGCTGATCATCCTGACGCTCGGCCTGTTCTACCTGGTCGTGAACGGCCTGATGCTGCTGATCACCGATGAACTGGTGGGCAGCAGCTTCGAGGTGGACGGGATCTGGTGGGCGATCCTCGGCGGCCTGGTGCTGGGCGTCGTCGGCTCGATCCTGGAGGGCGTGCTCGGCGTGGACGAGGAGCCGCGCGACCGCGACCGGGTCGTGATGCCGTAGCGCGACACGCGGGGGGACCTCACTCCCCGGCTCTCTCCCCAGTCTAGGCGGGCTGAGGGGGAGCGGCGAGACCTCACCCCCCGGCCCCCCCTCCAATCAAGTTGGAGAGGGGGAGCAAAGCCAATCTCCGCGTGTCATGTAGGGGCGGGTTGGGAACTCGCCCCGGTTCGTCCACCTGTCCGAACCAATTAGTTAGGGTGCATATAGCCCGCCCCTGCGAGAGAACGGAAGAGCGTCGTGTAGGGAAAGAGTGTAGGATAGGGGGTTGGTGGGGGTGGGCGGCGGGGGGGTGGATGGGGGGGGGGGGGGGGGGGGGGGGGGGGGGG
>CAZGLU010000075.1:3045-10301 GCA_964526095.1 uncultured Anaerolineaceae bacterium
TAGGGTGCATCTCGCCCGCCCCTGCGAGGCGTGCGAGGCGACGGTAAAGCGCGGGGAGCCGCCCGGCCTCAGGCGGTTTTGAGCACGCGGCGCGGCTTGAGGCGCAGCAGGATGATGTCGAGGTCGGCCCAGTCCGCCACGTCCGCCTCGGCCTTGTCGGGCGGCTCGTAGTGGTGGCACAGGGTCCGCACCCAGGTATCATCGGGGTCGTCCTCGATCACGAACTCGCCCTTGATCAGGTACCCGCCGCCGTCGCCCTCGTCGCCGCCGACCGCGATAGCGCCCTTCGGGTTCGCCAGGATGTGGCCCACCTTGCGCGTTTCGCGCACGGCGATCACCACGAGATCGTCACCGTCGAGCTTGAACCAGACCGGGACGGTGTGCGGGTAGCCCTCGGCGTCGATGGTGCTCATGCGGGCGATCAGCGGCTTTTGCAGCACGGCGCGGCATGCCTCGTCAAACATCCGTGTCTCCTTCCTGATACGCGCAGGCGCCGGGCCGCAACCCGACGACAGGCTTAGTCTACCCGGTTTCGGGCGGCGCGGGTATCGCGCGAGGCGGCGTCAGATGCGCGTCGGTTGAGCGCCGCGCCCTGGTGTTTGCCCGGCCACCCCTTTTTCTGTAGAATTCGAGGCTGGGTCAATTGGATCCCCACCCGCACGGACGGGTCCTACACAGGCAGGGCTTCTGATGCTTGTTCGCGCCTACCGCGTCACCGACCGGCTCGCCAATGCCTTCCTTCGCCTCGCGGCCTGGACCGCCATGACGCTGGTCGAGCAGGTGGCCGTACTGCGCCGCAGCCTGATCGCGCTGCTCGTCGGCCTGGTGCAGATCAGCGTCGGGACGGTGGTGCGCACCGTGCGCCGCACGCGCAGCACCGCACAGCAGGCATACGAAGTCACGAGCGAGCAGTACCAGCGCACAATGGCCCAACGCGCCGCCGAAGCGGAGTTGAAGCCGCGCGTGGTCGAGGACCCGCTGCGCCAGCAGAACCGCGCCCTGAGCGCGTTCGCCGTGCTGCTGCTGTTGGTGCTGCTGGTCGTCGTGCTCCTGCAAACGCAGGACAACGACACGCCGCCGCCCGCCGTCGGCGTGGGGCTGTGGCCGGAGGCGGACAGCACGGTTGCGCCGACCGCCCTGTTCCCGACCCCGATCCCCACGGAAACCCCCGTCCCGGACCCGCTCCAGTCGGAGGGCAGCCTCGTCTACACCATGCGCGAGAACGGCCAGACGGACCTCTGGGCGCTGACGGTCGGGCAGAGCACTCCGCTGCGCCTGACGAACCACGCCGCCGACGACCGCGACCCGGCGTGGAGTCCGGACGGGACGCGCGTCGCCTTCAGCAGCAACCGGGACGGCAACTGGGAACTGTACATCATGGAGGTGTCGTCCGGCGCGACGACACGCATGACGTACACGCCCGGCTTCGAGGGCGCGCCCACGTGGAGTCCGGACGGGGCGTGGCTGGCTTACGAGGGCTACACGGACGACACGAACGACCTGGACATCTACATCATCAGCGCGGACCCGAACCGCGCCGCACAGGAGGGCGCCACGCGCCTGACCTTTGCGGAGGGGCCGGACATCGAGCCAGCATGGTCGCCGCAGGGCCGCCAGATCGCCTACTCAAGCTGGCGCACCGGGAACCAGGAGATCTTCATCTACAACCTGGACGAGACGGACCCCCGCCGCGAGGAGCTGGCGGTCAACCTGACCAACACGCCCGACATCAACGAAAGCCACCCCGCGTGGAGTCCGGACGGGACGCAGATCGCATACAGCGCGGTCGTCAACGGGGTGGAAGAGGTCATGATCAAGCCCGCGGGCCAACCCGAAGCGGAGCCGGTCGTGATCGCACGCGGGCAGATGCCGACGTGGTCCCCCAACGGCGCGAGCCTGGCCTACATGCTCAGCGTGCGCGAAGGGCGACAGACGCAACTGCTGACCAGCGCCGCGACCCCCTTCAGCGTGGCGTCCAACGCCATCGCGCTGCCGTCGCGTGCCGCCGACCCGGATTGGACCGCCGCCGCCCTGCCGCGCGGGTTCATCGAGGGCGACGGGGTGCCGCCCAACCCGGAGGTGATGGAACCGCTGTTCGTGGAAGCCGAGGTGCGCAACGTGGACACCGGCCTGTATGGGCTGGCGGAACTGGACGGCATCAGCGCGCCTTACCCGTACCTGTCGCCGCGCGTCAACGACTCGTTCGAGGCGCTGCGCCTGCGCGTGCTGGAGGAGTCCGGCGTGGACTTCTTCGGCAGCCTGGACGACGCGTTCTGGCCAGCGGACCGCCCGCCGGAGCCGGGCGAACCGGCGCAGAACTGGCACTACACCGGGCGGGCGATCGCCTTCGACCGGGAGTTGATCTACGCCGCGCCGCCGCAGCCGATCGAGATCGTGCGCGAGGATACCGACGTCAGCACCTACTGGCGGGTGTACCTGCGCGTGGCCGACGAGGCGCAGGGCGGCGCGTTGGGCGAACCGCTGCGCGCCCGTCCGTGGGACTTCGCCGCACGCAACAGCGGGAACGTCGAGGACTACGAGCGCGGCGGGCGGCTCAAGGACCGGATACCCGCCGGATACTACGTGGACCTGACGCAGATCGCAGAGGATTACGGCTGGCTGCGCGTGCCCGCCCAACGGACGTGGCAGTACCTCATCAGCGCGATCCCGGTCTGGGAGTTCCACAAGAGACTGGGCCTGAGGTGGAACGACGCGATGCTGGAGCTGTACACGGAGGCGGAGCTGCAAAGCTTCGTGAGCGAGGCGACCCGCGTACCGCCGCCTCCGCCGCTGCCGACCGCGTCCCCGACGCCGGAGCCGCAGCGCAGCCCGACGCCCATCCCGCCGGACCTTCAATCGTGACGGGCCACCCCTTCGACCGCCCAATCACCGGAGCCGCAGGCGTATGGAACGCAGCCGCCACCTACAAGGCTTACTGATCCTGCTCGCACTGGTCGCGATCGCCGGCCTCTACCTGTGGCAGAACAGCCAGAGCCAGCCGGACCTGGTCGTGGCCGTCCCGCCGCCGACCGCCACCGAAGGCACCGCCGTCCAGGATTGGCAGGTGGCACTGGAGCAGCAGATCGCCAACGCCAGCACGCCGCTGCCGACCGTGGACCTGACGGCGACCGCCTACGTGCCGCCGACCATCGAGGTCGAGGAGGACGCGCCGGACGTGGTCTACGCGCCGACGCAGATCCCGCGCCCAACCGAGGCTACGGCGGAGGTCAGCGACGCCAGCCCGACCCCCGCGCCGCCGACGCCGGGCGGCCCGACGCCCTTCCCCAGCCCGACGGGCGTGTTCGTGGCGGCCAACAGCCGGGTGGAAAACTTCCAGCCGCCGCCGGAACAGGCGCCGCTCAGCGTGGCAGCCGGGGATCACTTCTGGCTGCGCCGCCCCGTGGACGCCAGCGCCAACAGCGCGAGCCTGTTCTATTACCCCTTCGGCTCGAACGGCGCGCAGAATCAATGGCGCGTGCATCACGGCGTCGACATGCCGAATCCGGTCGGGAAGCAGGTGCTCGCCGGGCTGGACGGGCGCGTGATCTGGGCCGGGGACTGGACGCAGATGATCGAGGGCAGTTCCGTGCAGGTCTACCCGGCCTACGGGAATACGGTCGTCATCGAGCACGATTACGGCTACCGGGGCGAGAAGATCTGGGCGCTATACGCGCACCTGTCGGCGGTGCTGGTCGAGTACGGCGACCGGGTGCGGGCCGGTGACCCGATCGGGCTGGTGGGCGCCACGGGCGACGTCAGCGGGCCGCACGTGCACGTCGAGATCCGCGTGGGGCAGAACAACTACTACGCCGTGCGCAACCCGCTGCTGTGGATCGTGCCCTACGTCGGGACGGGGGTGATCGCCGGGCAGGTCACCTATGCCGACGGCACGTTCGCGGACGACGCCACGATCACGCTCAGCCAGGGGGGGCGCGTGCGCGAAACCACGACGTCGTACATCAGCCCATACGTCGAGGGAAAGCGGGAGTGGCACGTCGTGCCGGACCCGTACTGGAACGAGAACTTCGTGCTGGGCGACGTCCCGGCGGGCGAGTACGAGATCACGGCGAACATCAACGGCCTGCGCGTCTCGGACCGGATCACGGTCCGGGCGGGCACGGTCAACTTCGTGCGGCTGAGCGTGGAGCAGCCCGCCACGCCACAGCCCGCCGACGAAGGGCCGGATTAAGCTCAACCTGGGGAGCATCAAACCGGGTGCCTGGGGGGTAGTCGAGAAACCCATGCGAGCGCCCTGCGGGCGGTCGGCCCTTGCCTGAAAGACGGCGATCAACCTTTGCTTAACCAGCGTCGATTAGCTACACTCGAAGTTACGTAGGAGCGGCAGTCGCTACCTGCCGCCGCGATGAGGAGTGGTAACGTGATGACTCAGTTGGACCAGGATTTCAGTCACGCTGTGCGTCGGGTCACCGGGCGCTCCTTGCTGGCGCTGCTGCTGGCGGCGCTGGTGCTCGGCCTGATCTTTGCGCCGGGGCAGGCTTTGGCGCAGGGGGATGGGAGCCGCCAGCTTGCGGTCGGTGACGTGGTGACGGGCAGCCTGAGTTCGGACGCCTTCGTGCAGGTCTATACGTTTGCCGCAAGCGCGGGCGACACCATCTCGGTGGACGTCAGCACCGACAACGAGGACCTCGCGCTGGCGGTGGTCGTGACCGATCAGGATGGCAACGTCGTCGCTGAGGATACCGACATCAGCAGCCCAACCACGGCGTCCATCGTGGACATTGCGATTGAGACGACCGGCACGTACTACGTGCTGGTGATGCGCGGCTCCGGCGCCGATGGGGACGCGACCGGCGACTTCACGCTGGAACTGAGCGGCGTGCAGCAGATCAGCGGCGATACGGTGGTCCTGGAGGACGGCGGCATCACCATCAGCCTGACGTGGGCCGAAGCGGTGGACCTGAACCTCGAGGTGCGCGACCCGGTGGGCGGCACGGTTCACGCCTTCAGCCAGTCCGCGCCGAGCGGCGGCGAGCTGGATGAAGACGTCAACGGCTCCTGCGAGAACGCGACCGCCGACAATCCGACCGAGACGATCACGTGGCCGGCGGGCGAGGTCCCGGCGGGCAGCTATGAGATCATCATCCATTACTACGACGCGTGCGGCATCGGCGGCCCGCAGGAGTTCGAGCTTAGCGCCAACGTCAACGCGGGGACGACGCAGACCCTCACCGGCACGCTGAACCCGACCCAGGAGTACGTGGCGCGCGTGATCGTGCAGCCGAACGCCTCATGGACGTTGCAGAACGGCGGCGTGAACGCCGGGCTGAACGTGTCGCTGTTCGAGAACGAGATCGCCAACGCGCAGCCGATCGCGATCGGCGGCACCGTTTCCGGTACGATCACCAACTCGGACCCGGCGCAGGCGTACAGCTTCGACGGCACGGCAGGCACGACGCTCACGCTGGTCCTTCAGGCGCAGTCGGGCAGCCTCGACACATACCTGGCGCTGCTCGGCCCGGATGGGAGCGTGGTCGCCAGCAATGACGACCTCAGCGACAGCACCAACTCCGGGCTGGAATACACACTCGCAGCCGATGGGACCTACACCGCCATCGTCACGCGCTACGCGCTGGCCATCGGCGGCACGGAGGGCGACTACACGTTGAGCATCGCGGCGACGGGTGAAGTCGTCGACGAGCAGACCGCCGAGCCGCTCGACCCCGGCGACGCAACCGGCCCGGTGCAGGCCACGCCCCTCCCGGCGGATGCCTGCGCCGAAACGGGCCTCACCGTCGAGCTGCCGAACGGCTCCCTCGAGGCGATGCTGACCTGGACCACGAACGCCGACCTCCAGCTTCTGATCCGCGACCCGCGCGGCGCGACGGTCTACGATGACCGGCCCGAGATCGAGAGCGGCGCCATCCTGGCCGCCGACGGCAACCGCGACTGCCAGGACACGACGATCAGCCCGGTCTCATACATCTACTGGCCGCAGAACCGCCAGCCGGAGCCGGGCATCTACGAGGTCGAGGTGTGGTACCAGAACAACTGCAACGACAACTCCCCGGTTGAGTTCACGCTGCGCATCGACCTCAACGAGCAGACGATCGTCAACACGCCGCAGCGCATCCCGCTGAACGCGCGGTTCATGGTCACCTTCACCATCAGCCCGGACGGCACGGCGACGCTCGGCCCGAGCGGGTTCTTCGACATGGCGACTGCGAACACGCTCAACTACCAGAGCCAGCTTGACTCCGCGACGCCGATCGAGATCGACTCGACCGTTTCCGGCAGCATCTCGCTCACCGAGCCGTTCGAGCTGTATGCGTTTGAGGCGCAGCAGGGCGACGTGGTGGACATCACGATGAGCACCACCGGCGGCACGCTCGACCCGGCGCTGTACCTGATCGCGCCGACGGGCTTCCAGGTGACGTACAGCGATGACATCGTGCCGGGCGAGAACCGCAACTCCGCCATCGATAACGTGACGCTCTCCGAGTCGGGCACGTACTACATCGTGGCGACGCACTACGGGCTGAACGTAGGCGGCACAACCGGCACCTACACGCTCACGCTGACCCAGCCCTAACCCATCCCAACCGGACAACCCGCATCCGACGCCCGTAGGCAGGCAGCCTGCGGGCGTTTTTTGTTCGCCCTCGCGCCGTGTGGCGACAGCGGCGGCGGCGAACGGATTATTGCATTACCAGAACAAATGTGCTATACTGATCATCAACGTTCAGACGACAAAGATGCGACTCGGCTCGCTGATGGAGTAACTATGATGGCAGTAGCGGACGCTCGCCAAAAAGCACTGGATTCGGCCCTGGCCGACCTGACCAAGCGGTTCGGTGATGGCGCCATCGTCCGGCTGGGGGACGCAACCCACTTGAACGTGGAGGTGATCCCGACCGGCTCGCTGGCGATCGACCTTGCGCTGGGCGTGGGCGGCATCCCACGCGGGCGCGTGACCGAGATCTACGGCCCGGAAAGCTCGGGCAAGACGACGCTCTGTCTGCACGTCGTCGCACAGGCCCAGGCGATGGGCGGCGTGTGCGCCTTTGTGGACATGGAGCACGCGCTGGACCCGGTCTACGCGCAGCGGCTCGGCGTGGACGTGACCAACCTGTACATCTCGCAGCCGGACACGGGCGAGCAGGCGTTGGAGATCACCGAGGCGCTGGTACGCAGCGGCGCGGTCGACGTCGTGGTGCTGGACAGCGTCGCGGCGATCGTGCCTCGTGCTGAGCTTGAGGGTGAGATGGGCGACAGCCACGTGGGCCTGCAGGCCCGCC
>CAZGLU010000076.1:0-10296 GCA_964526095.1 uncultured Anaerolineaceae bacterium
ACACCCTATCCTACACTCTTTCCCTACACGACGCTCTTCCGATCTCACGCGGAACGCCTCGCGTGCGACGAGGAAGTACCCCGTCGCCAGGATGTCCTGGTTGCGCCGCCAATCGGCCAGCGTCGTGTCGAGGATCGGCGCGCCGCCCGCGATCCCGGCGTTGTTCACGACGATGTCCACGCCGCCATAGGCCAGCACGACCTGGCGGAAGGCTTCCTGTACGGTGCGTTCGTCGGTGACGTCCATCTCCACGAACAGGCCGCGCCGGTAGCCGTACCGGGCCGTGATCTCCTCCACGACGGCCTGGCCGTCGGGCACGTTGATGTCCGCAACGACGACGTGCGCATCCTCGCGGGCGAGGCGGAGGGCCGTCGCGCGGCCGATGCCGCTGGCCGCCCCGGTGATCAGGGCGACCTTACCGGCCAGCTCGCGCGGCGGCGGCTTGAGCTTCAGCTTGTACAGTTCCAGCGGCCAGTACTCGATGGCGAACGCCTCGGCGGGCGTCAGGCTGTTGAAGCCGCCCAATGCCTCGGCGCCCCGGATGACGTCCACGGCGCGGTGGTAAAGCTGGCGGCTGACGTCCGCGTTCAGTGCATCCTTGCCGGTGGTGAACATGCCGATCCCCGGCACCAGGATCACGCGCGGGGACGGGTCAGCCAGCTCGTCCCCTGGCCCCTTGTGTGCCTCAAAGTAGGCGATGTAGTCCTGCTTGTACGCCTCGATCTGGTCCGGCAGCGCCGCGACCAGCGCCTCGACGCCCCGCTCGGGGGTCCAGTCCACGAACAGCGGCTTGCGCTTGACGTGCACAAGATGGTCCGGGCAGGCCGCGCCAAGCTGCGAGACCTCCGGGGTGCGCTCGTAGCTCACATAGCTCAGGATGTTGTGGGCGTCGTCGTAGGCCAGGATCGCGCTCTGGCGATCGCTGACCGCGCCGCGTATGACCGGCATGATCCGCGCGGCGATGGCGTGACGGTCCACCGGGGGCAGCGGCTCGACGCGCACCCCGCCGAACACCTTGCGCCCGTGCTCGCGCGCGTGAACGTAGTCCTCCGCCTCCTGAATGATGCGGATCGTCGTTTCGTAGCAGGTGCGCGAGTCCGGCCCCCAGGTGACGAGGCCATGTTTGCCCATCACCACGCACTCGATGCCGGGGTTGTCGCGCACCTGCGCGCCGATCCATTTGCTCAGGGTGAAGCCGGGCCGGATATACGGCACCCACGCCATACGGTCGCCCCACAGCTCGCGCGCGGCGGCCTCGCCGTCCGGCGCGCAGGCGATGCTGATCACCGCGTCGGGATGCGTATGATCGACGTGCGGGTGCGGGACGAAGGCGTGCAGCAGCGTCTCGATGCTCTGGCGTGGGCGCCCCGGCTCGAAGGCCGTGTAGCTGAGGTAGTCGATCATCTCCTCGTCGGTCATCGCCTCGCGCTCGAACAACGGGCGGATCTCGTCCATCTTCAGCAGCGCGAAGCCACCGGCGGTGATGGTCAGCACATCCGAGCCGCTGGCCTTGACGGCCAGCACTTCGGTATCACGCCCCAGGTGGTCGGCCATCACCAGCTTGGCGGACGTGTTGCCGCCGTAGATGTTGACCACCGAACGGTCGCGCCCCAACAGGTTGGAGCGGTACACCAACCCGTCGAGATCGGGTAATGAGGCTGCGTCGCGCGCGTCCCACAGGTTTTGAGGCATGACACTCTCCCTGGTTCTATAGCGATCGGCTAAGCGTATCCACCGCCCCCGCTGGCCGCCTTGCCGCGTTGCTCGGCGATCTGCTGCTCGTAGCCGCTGGCCCGGTGCGCCGCGATCGGATCGGGGTGAAGGCCCTTTTCCTCGCGCACCTTGGCGAGCAGCGGGCGGACGTCGGTCTCATAGGCTTCCATCAAGATCTGGTGCGCGCGCATCACCTCACCGGCCTGCTGCGCCTCGGCCAGCTCCGACTGGTTGACGATCAGCGCCTTGGCATACGCCTTCTGGCAGTTCATCACGCTCCAGATCGTCGCCTCGAGCTTCGACTCGATGTAGTAGTTCTGGTCGAGCATGTAGGCCACGTTCGCGGCCTTATCACCGGCGCGGACCAACTCGAAGTAGATCTCGAACAGCTCTTGCGGGTTCGACGAGCCGACGATCAGGTCGTCATCCGCGTACTTGCGCGCGTTGAAATGGAAACCGCCCAACCGGCCCTCGTCCACGAGGAACATCACGATCTGCGCGATGTTGGTGCCCTGCGCGTGGTGGCCCGTATCGACCAGCACCTGGGCCTGCGGCCCCAGCTTGAGGCACATGGCGTAGGACGTGCCCCAGTCCGGCAGGTCCGTGCTGTAGAACGCAGGCTCGAAGAACTTGTACTCCACCAACATGCGCATGTCGCCGGTGAGGGCCTTGTAGATCTCGGCCAGCCCGTGCTCCAGGCGGTGCTTGCGCGCGCGCAGGTCGTCCTGGCCGGCGTAGTTGGTGCCGTCGGCCAGCCATACGCTGAGCAGGCGGCTGCCGACCTGCTTCATGATCTCGACGCACTCAATGCCGTGCGCGATCGCTTCCTCGCGCGCGCCCGCGTCGGGGCTGCACAGCGAGCCGAGCTTGTACTCGTCTTCCTGGAACCAGTTGGGGTTTACCGCGCCGATCTGGATGCCCTGGCTTTCGGCCTCCTGCCGGAGCGCGGCGTAGTCGTCGGTCTTGTCCCAGGGGATGTGGATCGCGATCGACGGCGCCACGCCGGTCATACGGTGCACGTAGGCGGCGTCGGCCACCTTCTCGTGGATGTTCCGCGCCGCGCCCTTCCAGGCGAAGGTCTGGAAGCGCGTGCCCGCGTTGCCATAGCCCCAGGACGGCGTTTCGATCTTCTGTTCGTGCAGTTTCTGCTTCACCGCCTCGACGTCGATGCCGCGTGCGGCAAGCTGTTCAGCGAGGGCGTCGTAACCCTTGAGGTAATCGGTCATCTTTTTTTCCTCGATTTCAGACACGTGCTGACGAAAAGACACCTTTGGCAGCGTATCGCGCCGGTCCGGTAACGATTAATTTGCTGCTTCCAAATAAGGCTGGGCCGGGCGGGCCACTAAGTAGGCTGTGCTAACCCTCTGGTTGGGGTGCCGGCCCACCGGACGGGCTGCCCGGCGGGCCGGCTATCGTACTTAACCGTGATTAGAAGTCGAACTGGTCGACGTTGTCCTTCGTGAAGACCGTGGGCGGGCCAAGCAGGATCTCGCTGCCGTTGATCACCGGCAGGGTGCCCAGGCGGCCCGCTTCAACCTCGGTGTCGCCCGGCTTCAGCTCGCCGTCCACCACGGCACGCGCGACGTAGATCGTGGCGTAGCCGAGGTCAATCGGGTTCCACAGCACGACCTTCGGAGCGCAGCCGTTCTCGATGAAGGGCCGCATCTGGTTCGGGGTGGAGATGCCGATCGAGATGGTCTGGTCGCAGACGCCCATCTGCGTCAGGGCATCGGCCACGCCGGGGCCAGCCACGCTCGACATCGCGAAGATGCCGTCCAGTTCCTCGCCGTACTTGTTGACCAGCTCCTGCGCGCGCTGGAAGGCGAGCTGCTGGTCTTCCTCAGACGGGACCGTCTCGAGGAAGTTCAGGTCCGGATAGCACTTCTCGCTGTAGGCGAGCATCTCGGAGATCCAGCGGTTCTGGTTGGGGGCCGTGAGGGAGCTGGTGACGATCGCCACGTTGGCGTCCTCGCCCACTTCCTCAACCATGCTGTCCACCAACGCCTTGGCCATGCCGTTGAACGTCGCCTGGTTGACGAACCACTCGCGCGCATCCGGCTCGGAGTTGGCGTCGAAGCCGATCACGTGCACGCCAGCCTCCAGCGCGCGGCGCAGGGCCGGGGAGATCGCGACCGGGTCGTTGGACGCAAACGCGATCACGTCGATGCCCTGGGTCACGTAGTTCTCGATGAACGTGATCTGGTCGTCCACGCTCGCCTCGGTCGGGGCGTCGGTGATCACTTCCACGTTGCCCAGTTCCTCAGCGGCCTCGTTCATGCCCTGGGTGGTCGCCGCGAAGTAGGCGATACCGATCAGCTTGGGCAGGTCGAGCACGCGGATGGTCTGACCGGCGAGGTCCGGAGGATTAACCGGCTGACCGCCGTCATATTCCATAACCTCTTCGGCTTCCGGGGTGCCTTCGGCCTCCGCTTCGACAGCTTCCTCATCGGGGCACTCCAGCGGGTCGGTCGGCAGGTCGTCCTGCGCGCGGGCTGGCGCGGCGAACGCCAGCGGGGTCGCAAGCATCGCCAACACAACAAGGGCAATAAGGGCCTTCTTTGACATCTGTCTCTCTCCTTGATGAATCTAGCCTTACCGACAGAAACGCAGGTTGTCAGCCGGACACATCCTTTTGCTGGTTGCTAGGGTTCATCACCTCCTTCGCTATGCTGCAACCTGGAGGCTGGCATACACGGCCCACGGGGAGCGTGAATACCAGGCTCTAGGCGCCATGCACGCGCTTCTGAATGAAGTTGTTGATCATGATGGCGGCGATCAGGACGAGGCCGATCACGACGATCGTGGCGTCGCCCTTGACACCGCTCAACGACAAACCGTTCTTGAGCAACTGGATCAGCACCAGGCCGAGGACCGTCCCGCCGATGCTGCCGCTGCCGCCCATGATGCTCGTACCGCCCAACACCACCGCCGCGATCACGTCCATCTCCAGGCCCGTGCCGGAGTCGGCGCGGGTGGTGCTCACGCGGGACGTGAAGACGAACGCCGCCAGGCCGGACATAAACCCGGCGAAGGTGTAGATAAATAGAAGGTAGCGGTTGACCGGGATACCGGCAAAACGCGCGCCGACCTCGTTGTTGCCGATGGCATACAGGCCGCGTCCGAACGGCGTGCGGGCGAGCATGAACGCGGTGATGATCACGCCGATGATGAAGAACCACAGTTGGGTGGGCAGGCCGAGGACATCCCCCGCGCCGTACTTGAAGAACCACTCCGGGTAGCCGCGCGCCGACCGCGCCTGGCTGATGCCGAACGCCAACCCACGGTAGAGGGCCAGCGTCGCCAGCGTCATGATGATCGGCGGCACCCGCATGTAGACGATGAACAGCGCGTTGAACAGGCCCGCCAGGGTGCCGAGCACCAGGCAGCCAATGATGGCAGCCTCCAGCGGCCAGCCCTGCTCCTGCCACAGCCAGCCGAGCATGACCGAGGTGAAGCCCAGGGTTGAGCCGACGGACAGGTCGATGCCGCCGGTGATGATGATGAACGTCATCGGTAGGGCGATCAGCCCGACCTCGGTCATCAGGCGGCCCTGGTTCAGCAGGTTATTCTTCGTCAGGAAGTTGTTGGACGTGATCGACAGCACCACGACCGCGATGATCATGATCGCGACGAGCACGCCCTCCTGCCGGAGCACCAGATCCCGCAGTTGAAAGCGAACCGAGGGCGAGTCTTGTTCTGCTTCGCGTATTGCCATGACTGCTTATCTCCCGATGGCGGCCATCTGCCGACGGCGGCGCAGGATGTCGATCAAAACGGTGATCAGGATCAGGATGCCCTGCACCGCCTGGAGCCAATAGGCTGAGACGTTAACGAAGATCATGCCGGAGTTGATGGTGCGGATCAGGATCGCGCCGAGCATCGCGCCAATCACGGTGCCGCTGCCGCCCAGGATGCTGACGCCGCCCACGACGGCGGCGGTGATGACGGTCAGCTCCAGCGCTGGCGGGACGGTGGACTGAATGGTGGTGAACTGCGTCGCGAACAGGATCGCGGCGATGCCGACCATCAGGCCGTTGAGGATGAACACGGTCATCAGGATGCGCTGCTCGGAGATGCCGGACAGGCGCGCGGCCTCTCTGTTGCCGCCGATGGCGTAGATCGCGCGGCCGGTGGGGCTGTAGCGCATCCACAGCGCGGCCAGGATAACCAGGGCGACCATGAAGTAGATCGGCATGTAGATACCGAGCGGCTGCCGCTGCGCCAGGAAAAAGTCCTTCGGAAGGTCGTAGATCCACGCGCCGCCCGTCACCAGGATCAGCCCACCCTTGAGGATGCTCATCATGCCGAGCGTGACCACGATCGCCGGGATGCGTGCGTAGGCGACGAGCAGGCCGATAATGCCCTCGACGAACATGGCGACGATGATGGGCACGGTCCACGCCACCCAGACCGGGAAGCCGTTGACGGCCAACTGCCCGGCGATGGTGCCCAGCACGCCGATCAAGGCGCCGATCGAGATGTCGATGTTGCCGGTGATGATCACCAGCGTCATGCCGATCGCGGCCACGGCGATGTACGCGCTGTTGGAGAGGATGTTGAGCAGGTTCCGTTCCGCCCCAAAGCGCGGGTTGTAACTGTAGATCAAAACCCCCAGGACGAGGATACTCAGCCCCAGGATGAACTCCTGGCTGCCGACGAGGCTGAGCAAGCCGCGTGCTCGCTCGCCGATGCCCAGGGCCGGAGAAGTCATGCGTTTCGTCGTTGCGGTCATTTCGTTATGCCTTCTTGCTGTTCGATCACCGGCTCAGGGGGCACGATGGTGCCGTCGCCGTTGGTTTCGCTCATCATCGCGGTGGCGACCCTCTCCTGCGTGGCCTCATCCCGGCTGAACTCGGCCACCACGCGGCCTTCACGCATGACCACGATGCGGTCGCTCATGCCGAGGATCTCCGGCATCTCGCTGGAGATCATCAGGACGGCCATGCCCTGCTGGGCCAACTGGCTCATCAGGCGGTGGATCTCCGCCTTCGTCCCGACGTCGATGCCGCGCGTCGGCTCGTCCATGATCAGCACGCGCGGCTGGCTGGCGAGCCACTTGCTCACCACGACCTTCTGCTGGTTGCCGCCGGAGAGCTTCTCGACGATCTGGTTCGGGCTGTAGGTACGGATCTTAAGCTGCTCGATCATGCGCCGCGCGAGGCTGCGCTCCTTGCCCCGGTCGATGAACGGCCCCCGCGTCAGCGAGCGCAGGATGGCGAGCGAGATGTTCTCGCGCACCGTCATTTCTTTGATGAGGCCCTGCGTGCCGCGATCTTCGGGCACGTAGGCGATGCCGAGGCGCATGGCATCGCCGGGGTGGCGGATCGAGACCTTCTTGCCGTCGATGAGGATCGTGCCGGACTTCGCGGGCGTGATGCCGAAGATCACCTGCGCCAGCTCGCTGCGCCCGGAGCCGATCAGCCCGGCCAACCCCACGATCTCCCCGGCACGCAGCGTGAGGTTGACGCCGAGGGTGAAGGGCTTGCGCCACAGGTCGCGCACCTCCAACACAGGCTCGCCGATCTCGGCTGGCAGCTTGGGGAACAGGTTGTCCACCGTGCGGCCAACCATCATGCTGATCAGGTCGGATTCGGTGGTGTCGGCTACGGGCCGGGTGCCGATGTACTGCCCGTCCCGCAGGACGGTGACGCGGTCGGCCAGGGTGAAGATCTCTTGCAGACGGTGGCTGATGTAGATGATCGCCACGCCGCGCTCTTGCAGCAGCCGCACGATCGAAAACAGGCGCTCGACGTCGGCCTCGGTCAGCGCGGCGGTCGGCTCGTCCATGATCAGGATGCGGGCGTTCTGTGAGAGCGCCTTCGCGATCTCGACGCGCTGGCGGTTGCCGACGGTCAGCGTGCCGACCTTGCGCGACACGTCGAGGTCGGTGATCTCCAGCGACGCCAGGATCTCACGCGCCTGCGCCCGCATCTGGGGCCAATCGACCATGCCCAGGCTGTTGCGCGGGGTGTGGCCCATGAAGATGTTCTCCGCCACGGACAGGTCGGGGTACAGGCCCAACTCCTGGTAGATCGTGGCGATGCCCGCTTCGTGGGCCTCACGTGGGCTATTGAACTGGACCGGCTCGCCGTTCAGGCGCATCTCGCCCTCGTCGGGCTTGTGCACGCCGGAAACGATCTTGATCAGCGTGGATTTGCCCGCGCCGTTCTCCCCCACCAGGGCATGGACTTCGCCCGGCAGGATGTCGAAGCGGACGTCCTGCAGCGCCTGCACGCCGGGGAAGCGTTTACTGATGTGTTCAAGCTCAAGGATAGGTGGCATCGTTAGCTCTGTTCGGACACTGATCGGACGTCAGGTGGTTGTGACGAGATCGCGGAAGCGCTGGAAGGCAGCGTCCCACGCGTCGACATGTTTGGGTTCGTAATGAACCATCTCGACGGACTTACTTAGAATTTCACGCGCCTCGGCGACACTGCCAATCTCACCGAGCGCGATGAACTGCACGATCGCATTGCCAAGCGCCGTGGCCTCGTATGGCCCGGCGATGACGGTGCGCCCGATCGAGTCGGCGGTCATCTGGCACAGCAAGGCGTTGCGCGCCCCGCCGCCGATGATGTGCAGCCGGTCGACGTGGCGGCCCGCCAGGTTCAGCAGGGTATCCAGGACGTAGCGGTATTTCAGCGCCAGGCTTTCGTACACCGTGCGGATCGTCTGGCCGTGCGTTTCCGGGACGGGCTGGCCGGTGCGCTTGCAGAAGGCACGGATGCGCTCCGGCATATCGCCGGGTGGGTTGAACAGCGGGTCATCGGGATCGATCAGGCTGCGGAACGGCTCGGCGTCGACGGCGAGGCGCGTCAGGTCGTCGTAGCTGTATTCGTACCCCTCGGCCCGCCACGTCGCGCGGCACTGCTGCGCGATCCACAGGCCGATCACGTTCTTCAGGAAGCGGTACGTGTTGGGGTAGCCGCCCTCGTTCGTGACGTTGGCCGCGTAGCTGGCGTCGTTAATGACCGGGTGATCCAGCTCCAGGCCGAGCAGGCTCCACGTGCCGCTGCTGAGATAGGCGTAATCCGGGGTGGTCGTCGGCACGGCGACGACGGCGCTGGCCGTGTCGTGGGAGGCGGGCGAGATGACGGGGATGCCCTCGTACTCGCCGCGCCGGGTGCCGGGCGGCACGATCTCCGGGAACATGGCGGTGGGCACGCCGATCTCGCGCAGCGTCTCGAAGTCCCAGGTGCCGGTGCGCGGGTTGTAGCACTGCGAAGTCGAGACGTGCGTGAACTCGCAGGCTTTGGTGCCGCAGAGCCAGTAATTCAGGAGATCGGGGAAGGTGAGGTAGGTTTCGGCCACCTCCAGCAGCGGGCTGTTGCACGCGACGAGGCTGGCGAGCTGGTACAGCGTGTTGAGTGCCATGAACTGAAGGCCGGTGCGCTCGAACACCGTGCGGCGCGGCACACGCTCGAAAACCCACTCCATCATGCCGTCGGTGCGGCTGTCACGGTAATGAACCGGGTTCGCGAGCAGGTTCCCGTTCCGGTCCAGGAGGGCGAAGTCCACGCCCCAGGTGTCGATGCCGATGGACGCGGCGCCGTCTTTGGCGGCCTCGATGCCGTGCGTGATCTCGTTCCAGATGCGCAGGACGTCCCAGTAATGGGTGTTATGGATGGTAGCCGGGACGTTGGGAAAACGGTGGATCTCATCCTGTTCGAGGCGCTGACCGTCGAAGCGCACGGCCATCACACGACCTGATTCCGCTCCGAGATCAACGGCAATAACTTTTGAGGGCATAACACTTGTCCTAAAGCAATTAACCTAACAACTGTTGGCTGCCCAGGTATTTGGTCCGGCAGGGTTAAGGCCATCCGGCTGTGAAACGTTACATAGAGCCGGGAAAATTGAACCGCCCTGCCGTCACCTGCTTACGCAGCCCGCGTTTGGAGGCGAACCTCCATCCGCTGCGCGTGCCACCCGGTTCATGCCGGGCCATGCACCTTACGAAAGCACCGATCAGTCTAGTATGTGTGCTTTCGTTTTCTTTCCATAGCTTTCAGGATATACCACCTCCAGACCGATGTCAACAATTCCTCGTCCTCGCTCGCTAGCCCTGCTCCGCCACCAGATCAACCCGCGCGCCGAGCGCCCGATAGTGCTGTACCATCTCCGCTGGCGCGCTCTCAGCCGTGATGATGTGCGTGATCTGGTTCGGCACAAGCATGGTGTAGGGCGCCACCTGCCCCCACTTGCTGGTGTCCACCAGCAGCACGGTGCGGATGCAGCGCGTCATGGTCGCGCGTTTCAGGACGGCCTCGTCGCCGTCGACCTCCGTCGCGCCTACCGCCAGGTCCAGCCCGCGCGCGCCGAAAAATCCCGTGTTGAGGTTGATGTCCGGCAGGGAGTCCGGCTCCCCGACGAGGGAGATCGAGTCGCGGCGCAGGCGGCCGCCCAGCAGCAGAACCTGGATATGCGGGCTGTCCAGAAAGCTCTGGGCCACGACAAGGCTGTTGGTGACGACGGTCAGTTTTTCATTTTTTTTGAGGTACGGGATCATCGCGAAGACGGTCGTGCTGCTGTCCAGGGCGATGCTGTGACCGTCCTCGACCAGCGCCGCCGCCGCACGGGCGA
>CAZGLU010000077.1:0-10268 GCA_964526095.1 uncultured Anaerolineaceae bacterium
CTTCCGATCTGTCTCTCCCTCACCACGCACGGGCACCCCACGCCAAACCCAGCGGCGGGGTGCCGGGCTGCTTGTCATGCTCTACTGTAGGGCCAAACGCCGCGCAAAGCATGAGGTGATTGGATGAGATCGGAGTAGGCTGAATGGCTACTGTCGCGCTAGGACAGGTGGGGGCGGCGGCTCAGGAGGCCGCCGCCAACTGCTCGTGGACTGCGCTCGCGGCCTGCGCGCTCGTGAGCGCAACAAGGTGGTCACCGGGCTGGATCACGGTGCTGCCATGGGGGATCAGCAGACGTTTGCCACGGCGGATCGACACCAGGATACAGTCGTCGGGCAGCTCGCCCGCGATCGCGCGCACGGACTTCCCGGCGAAGGGGTGGGCCGCGTGGATATCCGCCTCGATGACGTGGACGTTGCCCTCATGCGCCTCGCGCAGCTCCTTGAGCCGGTAGCTGATATGGGTGCGTTGGGCGACGGCCTGCTCGTAGGCGTGGAACACGTCCTCACGGCGGATGACGCCCAGCAACCGGCGCCCGCCCCGCTCGACGATCGGCAGGTGTCCGATACCGCGCACCGCCATGCGCCACAGCGCTTCGCTCATCATTTCGTCCGGGTATCCCACGGCGAGGCCATCCCGCGTTGCGATGTCCTGGACCTGCTTGCCCTCGAGTGCCTCTCCCGACATCATCGCGCGCTCCAGGTCGCCCAACGTGACGATGCCGATCAGGTTCTGCGCCCCGTCCACGACGGTGAAGCCGTGGTGATGCATGTGTCCAAACTCGTCCAGCAGCGTCTCCACCGGCATGTCGCCCGGCACGGTGTCGAACTGCTGCGACAGCACGTCCTGCACCCGGATCCCCTCCATCAGGTCCACGTCCCGCCCGGGGCGCACCGGTATCTGCGCTTCATAGAGGCTGCGGTAGCGCGCCGGTCCTGAGGCCGTGATCTGCACCAGGTAGCTCAGCGTGACGACCAGGGCCGCGGCAGGCAGCAGGCGATAGCCGCCGGTCATCTCCGCCACCATGAACATCGTGGCGATCGGCACGCGGCCCGCCCCGCTGAAGACCGCCGCCATGCCGACCAGCACGAACGCGGGGAACGACTGGTCAAAGGCGTGTGCCAGGACGCCGCCCAGCATCCCGCCCACGAACAGGCTGGGCGCGAAGACGCCGCCGGAGCCGCCGGAGCCGATCGTCAGCGAGAACGCGACGGTCTTCATCACGAGCAGCGTCAGCAGCAACTGTGGCCCAAGCTGGCCGTTCATCGCCTGCTGGATCCACCCGTAGCCGCCGCCCAGGATCTGCGGCCATTGCAGGGCGATCAGGCCCACGGCGAGGCCGCCGATGGCGGGCTTGATGTGCGGCGGCGTCGGGACGCGTGCGAACAGGTCGCGCGTCCGGTAGAAGATCGTGGGCAGCAGCGCGGCGACCAGCCCGCCCGCGATCCCCAGCAGGGCATATTCCAGGTACTCGCTCGCCCCGGTTACGGCCAGGTTCGGCGGGATGTCGAACAGCGGCTCCCACCCCGCGGAGATGCCGTTCACGCTGTACGCCACGACCGAGGCCAGGATCGTGTACAGCAGGGCGCCCGGCTCGAACTCCATCTCGCTGTACAGCACCTCGATGGCGAAGATGGCCGCGCCGATCGGGGTGCGGAAGATGGCCGAGATGCCGGCCGCCATGCCCATCATCACCAGCAGACGGCGCTCGTCCTCCGAGCGGCGGCGCAGCGTGCCGTACACCGAGCCGATCCCGGCGGCGATCAGGGCGGTCGGACCCTCGCGCCCGGCGGCTCCGCCGGAGCCGATCGTGATGGCTGAGGTGATCATCTTCAGCGGCGGGACGCGCCCCCGGATGAAGCCGCCCGTGCGGTGCAGCGCCCGCACAGCGGCGTCCGTGCCGTGGCCCTCCGCTTCCGGCGCGAACGAGTAGACCAGCACCCCGGTGATCAGGCCGCCAAGCGTGGTGACGAGCGGGATCAGCCACAGGCCGTGCTCGCCCACGACCTCTGTGAGCGACCCACCCTCCGAGGGTAGGCCGGGTGGGCGGTAGCCCGCGATGCCTACGATCAGCCACTTCTGGGCGAGGTTGAGCAGAAACGTGAAGATCTGCGCCGCCAGTGCGCCCACAACCCCTAACCAGAGCGCGTCCAACACGAGGCGGCGCTGCCGTTCGTCGGCCAAGCCGAGCATAAATACCCCCTTGCAGCAGCCCGGTCGGTGTTCAGTTGAGTGCAGTGCCGGGCCTGGATCTCCCGCCAGGCGGCTTCAGCCGCCGGATGGCAGGGCATTGTAGTATACGCCTGGCCTCGCGGGTGGGGGTAATGCGGCTCCCGCAACTGGGAACGAACCTGCCGCTTGCACCTGCCCAAAGATGCGCTAAAGTAACGGTTGTGAACCAGGCAGCAGGCGCCTTGGCCCCCTGCTGTTTTTTTGCGACCCCTGTCGGCGCTAAAAGGAGTTGAGATGCGTAGTCGGATGCAGGCGGGCACACTGACCCTCCTGCTCGCATTCTGGACGTTTATCTGGTTGGGCATCCCCGACGGGCTGCGAGGCGTGGCGTGGGAGGATATGCGCCGCACGTTCGACGTGCCGATCGACGCGCTCGGCGTCATGCTGACGGCCAGCACGGTCGGGTATCTGACGTCGAGTTTCATCAGCGGGTGGCTGGCCTCGCGGTATGGCATGGGCATGTTCCTGCTGTTCTCGAACCTGCTGCGCGGGGTCGGTCTGATCGGGTACGCGATCGCGCCGTCGTGGTGGACCCTGATCGCCTTCAACGTGCTGTTCGGACTGGGCGGCGGCGGGATCGACGCGGGCCTGAACGCGTACGTGGCGGCCTACTACAGTGCCGGACGGATGAACCTGCTGCACGCGTGTTTCGGCATCGGAGCGACCATCGGCCCGATCATCATGACCGCCGTACTCAGCCTGGGTGAGTCGTGGCAGTGGGGCTACGCCGCCGTGGGCCTGCTCCAGTTCGTGATCATGCTGACCTTCGTCCTGACACTGCCCAAGTGGAGCGCGAACGAGACGCGGGCAGCCGCTTCTGCACAGCCGCCCGTGCCGCGCGCGCCGCTCCTGGCGACGCTGCGCCTCCCGGCGGCGTGGTTCGGCATCCTGATCTTCTTCATGCTGGCCGGGGTCGAGTTGTCCACCGGGCAGTGGCCGTTCAGCCTTTTCACCGAGGAGCGCGCGATCAGCGAGGACGTGGCGCGGGTGTGGGTCAGCGTGTTCTGGGGCGGGTTGACGGCGGGCCGCCTGCTGATGGGCGTGCTGGCGGACCGGGTGGGCACGATGCGCGTGCTGCGTCTCAGCATGATCGGGACCGTGATCGGCTCGGCGCTGATCTGGGTCCAGGGTGCGCCGTCCCTGAACGCGGTGGGCATGGCGCTCACCGGCTTCTCGCTGGCGACGCTGTTCCCCTCGCTGATCTCGATCACCCCGGCGCGCGTGGGGGCGGCCCACGCCGCGAACGCGATCGGGTTCCAGGTGGGGTCCGCCGGGATCGGCATCGCGGCGCTACCGGCGCTCGGCGGCGTGGTCGCCCGCGAGCTTGGCCTGGAGGCGATCGGCCCGTTCCTGGTGGTGTGCTCGGCGGCGATGTGGCTGCTCTATGAGCTGACGATCCACCGCGCAGTACCGGCGCACACGGTTGTGACCGCTGAGGCGGGGACCGACTAGCCTACGGCACAGCAGGCCATAATCTGAGATGAGAACCGGCCAGGGAGCGATCCGACCCTGGCCGGTTTTTCGTAGGGTATAGGGGAGGGCCGGGGGCGGGCCCGCCCGCCGGGCCGGTGACGACGGCGCGAGAGGCCGGGTCGTAGGCGCAGAACGGCTCCGCCGGACAGCACCAGGACCGGCGCGGCGGTGGAAAAGGTATCGTCAAAACCTGTGTAAAGTTGCGCAAAAGCGGCTAAAATCCAGTAGGTATATTGGTATACAAAAGCCTGTCTCCGGGTAAGTGTCCTTTGTGATGTGCTCTGCATGCCGGATAGGCTATATTTAATCAATGGATATTGATAAAAATGCGCCTGTGCCGCTGCCCGATATGGCCTTATGGATGACCTTGTGAATGACTTTGTGAATGGCCTTGTGACGTGTGAAGGAAGCAACGATCGATGGCATCCCCTCAGCATGACTGGCTCACCCTGACCCAGGCGGCTGAACTCCTGGGCGTGCACCCGTCCACGCTGCGGCGCTGGGCCAACGCAGGGAAGGTCCCGGTTCACCTGACCCCCGGCGGGCACCGCCGTTTTCGGCGCAAGGAGCTGGCGCCGGTAGTGGGCGTTGATGGGAGTGTCCCGGCGCAGCGATCGGGGCGCGTGTGGGGCGATTACGCGCTGGTCGAGGCGCGCGAGCGATTGGTCCGGGGGCCGGAACCGGCGTGGCTGGCGGCGTTCGCCCCCGATCACCGCGAAGAGAAGCGCGAGTTGGGCCGGCGCCTGGTGAGCATCATCATGCAGCACATTTCCGCCCCGGACGACCAGCAGGCCCTATTGCTGGAGGCGCGCAGCATCGCGGTTCGCTACGCGCAGAGCTGTGAGCATGTCGGCCTGTCCGCGTGCGAAGGGCTGGAGGCCACGATCTTCTTCCGGGACGCGATGACGGAGGTGGCGCTGCGCATGCCGCAGGTGGCTGAACTCGATCCGGACGCGCAGCTCCGCCTGTTGCGTAAGGTGAACGAGGTCTTCAACGTGGTGCAGATGTCGGTCGTCGAGTACTTCGATGGCCGCGCGGGCGGCAGGCGCTAGCCATGTTTCGCGTCTGGAGCATCAGCCATCACACGGCCGCGCTCGATCTGCGCGAGCAGGTGAGCCTCACCACGGACCAGCAGGCCGCATGGCTGGCGCGGGTCCGGGATGCTGAGGCCGTCGTGCTGTCCACGTGCAACCGGCTCGAACTCTATAGCTACTCCCCGAACGCGGATGACGCGTTGTGGCAGAGCCTTCTCACCGCTGGCGGGCGCCGCGCTGGGGCTGTCTCTCGCCACGCGACGCACGCCGAAGGCATGGCGGCGGCGCGGCATTTGTTCCGCGTCTGCTGCGGGCTGGAGTCGATGGCCCTGGGCGAGCCGCAGATCCTGGGCCAGGTTACGCGCGCCTTCGAGCAGGCGCAGGCGCAGGGCGCGGCTGGCCCGTCGCTCTCGCACCTGTTCCGCGCCGCGATCCACGCCGCCAAGCGCGCGCGGTCGGAAACGGGCATCAGCCACGGCGCCGCCTCGATCAGTTCGCTGGGCATCCGCCGCGCGGAACAGGCGTTGGAGACGCTGCACGGGCGGGCGATCGTGGTCATCGGCGCGGGCGAGATGGGGCAGTCCGTGGTCAAGGGGCTGGTGCAGCGCGGGGTGGAGCACATCACGATCGTCAGCCGGACGTTCGACACGGCGCGGCGGCTGGCGGCGCAGTGGGACGTGCGGGCGCGGCCCATCACCGAGTTGGGCGAGGCGCTGGCCGGGGCCGACGTCGTGTTCACCACCTCCAACGCGCCGTTCACGATCCTGGCCGCCGCCGACCTCGCGCCGATCATGGCGCGGCGCCCCGACCGGACGCTGTACCTGATCGACCTGGCGGTGCCGCGCGACGTCGAGCCGGACGTGATGCAGGTGCCGGGCGTCTACCTGTACGACCTGGACGACCTCCAGGCCGCCATCGACGCCACCCGCGAGGCACGCGAGGGGCAGGTCCCGGCGGTCGAGCGCATCATCGAGGAGGAGTTGGCCGCGTTCTGGGCCGAGCACCAGGCGCGCGCCGTCGCCCCGACGATCCGCGACCTGCGCGCCCGCGCGGAGGAACTGCGGCAGGCGGAGCTAAACCGCATCTACAGCCGCCTGCCTGATGACGACGTGCAGGCGCGGGCGCTGTTCGACCAGTTCAGCCACCGCTTCATGAACAAGATGCTGCACCAACTGACGCACAACCTCAAGTCCAGGGCGGCGGACGAGGATGCCCTGCTGCTAGCCGCCATGGCGCGCGACCTGTTCGGCCTGGAAGACAGCGCGTGATATGCAGGCCCTGACCACCCTACGCATCGGGACGCGGCGCAGCCAGTTGGCGCTGTGGCAGGCGGGTTACGTCCGCGATGCGCTGCACGCGCTCTACCCCTCGCTTGCCGTGGAGTTGGTGCACATCACCACGACGGGCGACCGCGTCATCGACCGCCCGCTGCCGCAGATCGGGGGCAAGGGCGTGTTCACGCAGGAATTGGAGGACGCCCTGCGCGAGGGCCGGATCGACCTGGCGGTGCACAGCCTGAAGGACCTGCCGACCGAACTGGCCCCGGCCTTCGTCCTCGGCGCGATCCTGCCGCGCGCTAACCCGTTCGATGCGCTCGTCAGCCGGGACGGGCACACGCTGGACGCCCTGCCCTCCGGCGCGGTCGTCGGCACGAGCAGCCTGCGGCGGCGGGCGCAGCTTCACGCGGCGCGGCGTGGGCTGCGCGTCGAGGACCTGCGCGGCAACGTCGATACCCGCCTGCGCAAGGCCCTGGATCCGCGCGGGCCGTACGACGCGATCATCCTGGCCGCCGCCGGGCTGGAGCGCCTGGGGCGCGAGGACGCGATCACCGAGGTCTTCGACACCGGCGCGGTCATGCTGCCCGCCCCCGGCCAGGGCGCGGTCGCGGTGCAGTGCCGGGCCGACGACGCGCGGACGCGCGAACTGCTGGCCGTGCTGGACCACCGTCCGACGCGGCTGGCGGTCACGGCAGAGCGCGCCTTTTTGGCCGCGCTTGGAGCGGGCTGCCGCCTGCCGGTGTCGGCCTTCGCGGAGATCAGGGCGGGCACGCTGCACATGACGGGCCGCGTCAGCGACCTGGACGGCACGCAGACCATCACGGTGGACGGGACCGCGCCGGAGGACGACGCCACGGCGCTCGGCGCGCGGCTGGCCCAGGACGCCCTGGACCGGGGGGCGGGGGCGCTGCTGGCTGCCCTGAGAGGGGACCTGCCCGGATGACCTCGCCACTTGACGGGAAGCGGATCGTCATCACGCGCCCGCCTGACAAGGCGGCGGACCTGGCCGCCCTGCTGCGCGCGCGGGGGGCGGAGCCGGTGATCATGCCGACCATCACGACGCGCCCGCCCGCCGACTCGGGGCCGCTGGACGCCCTGCTGCGCCAGCTTCCCACGTACAACTGGGTGATCTTCACCAGCGCGAACGCCGTGGATTACACCTGGCCGCGCCTGGAGGCGCTGTCCATCGACCCGATCGCGCTGGAGGGGATGGATTTCGCGGCCATCGGCCCGGCGACCGCACGCGCGCTGGAGGCTCGCGGCGTGCACCCGGCGCTCGTCCCGCGCGAGCATGTGGCTGAGGCGTTGTTCGAGGCGCTGCGTGCCCAGGCGCCGCTCGCGGATCTGCGCATCCTGATCCCGCAGGCGAACCTGGCGCGTCCGGCCCTGGCGGACCTGCTGCGCGGGGCCGGGGCAGCGGTCGATACGGCGGTGGCGTACGAGACGGTGCGGCCGGAGGTCGACCCGGCGATCCTGGCGGAGCCGTTCGACGCCGTGACCTTCACCAGCCCGTCCACGGTGCGGCACTTTGTCGAGTTGTTCGATGACCCGAAGCCGGTCCTTGGCGCGGCGCAGGTGGCGTGCATCGGCCCGATCACGGCGGACGCGGCGCGCGAGGTCGGGCTGACCGTGCATGCTGTGGCCGAGCCGCACACCGCCGAAGGGCTGGTGGCGGCGTTGGAAGCCCTGTTCGAAAGGAAGACGAACCGATGACCTTTCCGGCGGTGCGGCCCCGGCGGCTGCGCGCGACCCCGGCCCTGCGCGCCATGGTGCGCGAGACGACCCTCGCCCCGGCGCAGTTCATCTACCCGCTGTTCGTGGTGCACGGGGACGGCGTGCGGAACGAGATCGCGTCCATGCCCGGCGTGTACCAGCAGTCAGTTGACCAGCTTGCGCGCGAGGCGGACGAGCTGGCGGCGCTGGGCATCCCGGCGGTGATGCTGTTCGGCATCCCGGCGCGCAAGGACCCGGTGGGCGAGGAGAACTTCGCGGACGACGGGATCGTGCAGCAGGCGGTGCGCGCCCTCAAGGCGGCGAACCCGGACCTGCTGGTGATGACCGACGTGTGCCTGTGCGAGTACACCGATCACGGGCACTGCGGGCTGATCCGTGACGGGCGCATCCTCAACGACGAGACGCTGGACGTATTGGGCCGCGTGGCGCTCTCGCACGCCCGCGCGGGGGCGGACGTCGTCGCGCCGAGCGGCATGATGGATGGCATGGTCGGCGCGATCCGCGCGGCGCTGGACGGGGAGGGTTACCAGGGCGTGAGCATCCTGTCCTACGCAGTCAAGTATGCGAGCGGCTTTTACGGCCCGTTCCGCGAGGCGGCGCACAGCACGCCCACCTTCGGGGACCGGCGCACGCACCAGATGGACCCCGCCAACGCACGCGAGGCATTGCGCGAGGCGCAGCTCGACGTGGACGAGGGCGCGGATATGTTGATGGTCAAGCCTGCGCTGCCGTACCTGGACGTGATCCGGCGTGTGAAGGATCGCTTCGACCTGCCGCTGGCTGCGTACAACGTCAGCGGCGAGTACGCCATGATCAAGGCGGCGGCGCGTAACGGCTGGCTGGACGAGCCGCGCGTGGTGCTGGAGGCCCTGACCGGCATCCGGCGCGCGGGCGCGGACCTGATCCTGACCTATCACGCGAAGGACGCGGCACGCTGGCTGAAGGAGGCAGAGTGAGCATGGCATCGGACACGACCGCGCGTCAGGCGGTGAAATACACCTTTTATAAGCTGGACCAACTGGCGTTTCTGCGCCTGCCCGAAGAGAAGCAGCGCGCCGCCAAGCTGGAATTCATCGACACGGTGCGCACCTTCAACCGGCGTATGCTGCTGCGTTCGTACACGCTGGTCGGCATGCGCTCGGACGTGGACTTCCTGCTGTGGACCGTCGCGGAGGATGTCGAGCCGTTCCAGGCGCTTGAGACGGCGATCCGCAACACGGCGCTCGGCCCCTACCTTGAGGTGCCGCGCTCGTTCCTCTCCGGCACGCGGCGCAGCATCTACGACATCAGCCTGCCCGAAGACGCCGAGAAACCGCGCAGCGAGGACCGCATCCGCGTCGAGCCGAGCGACTCCAAATACCTGTTCGTCTACCCCTTCATCAAGACGCGCGCCTGGTACATGCTCAGCCAGGAGGAGCGCCAGGAGATGATGACCGAGCATATCCGCGTTGGGCGCAAGTACCCGGACATCAAGCTCAACACGACCTACTCCTACGGCATCGACGACCAGGAGTTCGTCGTCGCGTTCGAGGGCGACGATCCGCACGCCTTCGTGGACCTCGTCGCGGATCTGCGCCACACGCAGGCCAGCATGTACACCCTGCGCGACACGCCGATGCACATCTGCCTGGCGATGCCACTGGGCGAGGTGATGGACTCGATCGGCGGGGCGAAGGTCAGCGATCTGGTCGAGGACGACGTGACCGAGGTCGGCGGGTGGCTACCGGTGGCGCGGGCGGAGGAGCTTGCGCCGGAGTCGTCCCGGCTGGTGTACTACGGCACGCAGCAGGTCGCGCTGTTCCGCGTCAACGGGCACATCTACGCGCTGAACAACCGCTGCCCCCACGCACGCGGCCCGCTGTGCGAGGGCACGCTGAGCGCGAACGGCGACGGGCCGGTGGTGCGCTGCCCCTGGCATGAAGCCTATTTCAGCCTGGAGACGGGGCGCGTGCTCGGCGGGCCATCCCCGCGCGACGTCGAGACGTTCCGCGTCAAGGTCGAGGACGGCATGGTGTACATCGCCCGCGCGCAAGAGGTGGCCGCGCATGAGCCGGGCTGATCGCTTCCTGCGTGCCTGCCGCCGCGAGCCTGTAGACGTCACCCCCATCTGGCTCATGCGGCAGGCGGGGCGCTACATGCCGGAGTACCGCGCCATCCGGGCGAGGTATTCCATGCTCGACGTGATCCGCACGCCGGAGCTGGCTTGCGAGATCACGCTCCAGCCGGTGAGCGCCTTCGACCTCGACGCGGCGATCATCTTCGCGGACATCCTGCCGATCCTGATCGGCATGGGGCTGGACCTCGACTTCGTCAAGGGCGAGGGGCCGCAGATCGGCAACCCGATCCGCACCCCCGCCGACGTAGACGCGCTGCGTACGCCCTCTGCCGCCGAGAACCTGCCCTACACCCTGGACGCGATCCGGCTCGTACGGCGTGATCTGGACGGGCGCATCCCGCTGATCGGCTTTTCCGGCGCGCCGTTCACGCTGGCGAGCTACGCGATCGAGGGCGGCGGCTCGA
>CAZGLU010000078.1:0-10168 GCA_964526095.1 uncultured Anaerolineaceae bacterium
ATGGAATCTCGTGACTGGAGTTCAGACGTGTGCTCTTCCGATCTCGGGTGCTCGAACGGCTGCGGGCTGACGAAGGTGCCCCGGCCCTGCTCGCGGTAGATCAGCCCCTTGTTGACGAGGCGCGTCATGGCCTGGCGCACGGTCATCGTGCTGATATGCAGCTCACTGGCGAGGGTCGTCTCCGACGGGAGCGGCTCGCGTGCGCTCCAGACGTCCTTGAGGATCAGCGTCTCGAATTGGTCCTGGAGCTGCTGGTAGATCGGGATGGGGCTGCGGCGGTCGATCTTTATCTGGGACAGGATCGAGTCGGCCATGGTCCGTTTCTTTTGCCGGGCGTCGGCCCGGCCGTACAAAAATACTCTAAACAACTAGTTCTCTATAGAACTTGCCCCATTATACGCCCGATCCGTCCCGTTTTGTCAAGCACGGGATCGGTGGGCGCCGCCGAATCCCGTACCGTGTACAATGATGATCTGTCGGTAGGGCCAGCGTCCCAGGTGAAGGGGAAGGATCGACTCATGAATGCGATTGTGCCTGACAACCTGCCTCGCATCCGGCTCGGCGCCCCTGACGGCGCGCAGGCCGAGATCGCGCTGCACGGCGGCCACGTCCTGTCGTGGCGCACGCCCGATGGCCGCGAGCGGCTGTTCCTCAGCCCGCGCTCCGTGTTCGAGCCGGGCGCCGCGATACGCGGGGGTGTGCCCGTCGTGTTCCCCCAGTTCGCGGGCCTGGGGCCGCTGCCCAAGCACGGGCTGGCCCGTACCGCGACGTGGCAGCACGTCGATTCGCAGATCACGGCGGGCGGGACGGCGGTCGCGCGCCTGCGCCTGACCGAGGACGATGCGTCGCGCGCGGTGTGGGACTACGCCTTCCAGCTCGATCTGACCGTGACAATCGGCGGGCCGCGCCTGGAACTGGCCCTACAGGTGACCAACACCGACACGGAGGCGTACCGCTTCATGGCCGCGCTGCACACCTACCTGGCCGTTCAGGCGATCGAGGACGTGGCGGTGGAAGGGCTGGCCGGGCTGAGTTACCGCGAGCAGGGCGTGGACGGGGTGCAGCCGGACGGCCCGCTGCGGATCGCGGGCGAGGTGGACCGCATCTACTGGAACGTGCCCGGCCCGCTGCTCTTGCGCGACCGGATGGCGGCGGTGGAGGTGGCCGCCGTCGGCTTCCCGGATGTCGTGGTGTGGAACCCCGGCCCCGCGCTGGCGGCGAAGCTCCCGGATCTCGGCCCGGAGGGGTACCGTCGGATGCTGTGCATCGAGGCGGCGCTCATCGGCGCCCCGGTGACGCTGGCGCCCGGCGCGCATTGGCGCGGCGCCCAGACGATCACGGCGCTGTGACGTGGCGCGTCCGCCCCGCTTAGAACGAGTTGCTGTTGGGGATCTCGATCTCGCTCTTGCCGACGACGATCTTGGCCTGGTCGCGTTCCCGGACGCGCACGATGTTGACCTCAAAGCGCGAGCGGTCGCCCCGGTGCAGGGCGTGGAAGTACTCGATCGGCGTGCCGTCACGCAGGTAGCTGATGCTCTCCAGCGAAATGAGCGGCGCGCCGGGTGGCGTGTCCAACAGTTCGGCCTGCCGTTCGTCCGCGACGACCGCCTCGATCGTGCGGCGCCCGTGGGAGAGCAGCAGGCCGAACTCGTCCTCTAACACGGCGTACAGCGAGCGGTTGCTCAGGTCCACTTTCGCCAGCCCAGGGCACAGGTCGTAGGGCAGGTAGGTGTGGACCAGGACGATCGGCTCGCCGTGTACGAAGCGCAACCGCTCGATGTTGAATACCGGCGTGCCCGTCTCCAACTCGAGTTGGTAGGCGACCTTCGCCTTGGCTGGCTCGACGTCATGGTGCAGCACGATCGTCGTCGGCATGATCCCGCGCTCAACCATATCCTGGTAGAAGCCGGTCAGCTTCTGCACCAGGCTTTCCTGGATCTTCGGCTTGGCGATGAACGATCCCTTGCCCCGGCGCTTGACGATCAGCCCTTTGCCCTCCAGTTCGAGCAGGGTCTGACGCACGACCGTCCGGCTGACGTCGTGCAGCTCGCACAGTTCCTGCTCGGAGGGCAGGCGATCGCCGGGCTGCCAGACGCCCGCCGCGATCTGCGCCTCAAGGATCTCGCGGAGCTGGATATAGAACGGGATTGGGCTGTGGTGGTCGATGCGCATCAGGTCAGGTACCTAGAGTTCCGCCTACAGATAGTTACATATTACGGGAGTATAACCGGGTATCTCCTGAAGCGAAAGACTCCCAACTCCAGCACGGGGACGCGCCGCCTCAGGTGCGGGCCGCGCCTGTCATCCCCGGCATGCACGCCTTCGCCTTGCCGACTTGCCTCCTCACACCCTTCCTGCGCCGGACCTACGCGCTCGCGCCGTCCTGCGCTAGCTCGACGTACGCCTGGCTCAGTATCTCCTGCCAGCGGATGTACTGTGCCACCAGCGGCTGGTACAGCGCGTAACGCTCGGGGTCCGGCTCAAGCCGCGCCGCGTCCGGGGTGCTGTGTTCCAGCGCAACGCTCGCCAGGTCGTCGAAGATGCCGGCGGCCTTGCCCGCGATCATGGCGCTGCCCCACGAGCTGAACTCCGTGCCGCGCAGCGGTTGGTAGGGCACGCCCAACACGTCCGCCTTGATCTGGTTCCAGACCGGGCTGGCCGCCCCGCCGCCCACGACGCGCGTCTCCAGGCGCTCCAGGTCGGCCAACACGTCCTGTAGGATGCTCAGGTAGTACGCGTACTCGAAGGCGACGCCCTCCAGCACGGATCGCGCGAAATGCGCCTGCGTGTGGCCCCACGAGAAGCCGAGCCACGTGCCGCGCATCTCCGGCGTGGCCGGGCAGATCCGCCCGCCGAGGTGCGGCGAGAAGAACAGCCCGTCGGCGCCCGGCGGGGCGGTCGCGGCCAGGGCGGTCATCTTGTCGTAGATGTCGCTGTCGCTCGGCTGCGTCTCGCCGCGCAGGTTGTTGTAGAACTGGTCGCGGAACCAGCGCAGCGCGATCCCGCCTCCCGCGATGTACGCCAGCGGGTTCCACAGGCCGGGGATCACGGAGCGCATAGTGAGCAGCGCGCGGTTCTTCACGTCCGCGATGAAGGTGTCGGTGCAGCCCGCGAAGATCGCCGCCGTACCGGCCACGTCCAGGAACAGGCCGGGGCGCACCAATCCGCCGCCCAGCGCGCTCGCCGCCGTGTCGCCGCAGCCCGCCGCGACGATCGTGCCCGGCGCGAGGCCGAAATCCCGCGCGACCGCGTCCGTGACCTCCCCGACCACGTGCCACGGCTCCACGATGCGCGGCAGCTTGGCCGGGTCCACGCCGAGCACCTGGCACAACTCGTCCGACCAGCGGCCGTTTTGCGCATCGCTCAGGCCGGAGAAGTGGATGAACGTGTAGTCCATAAAGGCGTCCTCGCCCTTGAGGCCCGCCATCTTCCCCGCGACGTACCCGGCAGGCGTCACGAACTTCGTCACGCGTGCGTACGCTTCCGGCTCCTCCTCCTTCCACCACAGGATCTTCGGCCCGTGGTCGCAGGTCGGCGGGCAGCCGGTCAGGCGCGTGATCAGCTCGCCGTGCTCGCGGTCCATGTACTCGATGTAGGGCTGGCAGCGCATGTCGAGCCACGAGTCAAAGCGGGTGGCCGGGTTGAAGTCCTCGTCCACCGTGCCGATGCCCGCCATCTGGCTGTCGAACGCGATCGCCGCCACGTCGCGCGGGTCGATCCCGCTCGTCTCGATGCAGCGTTTGACCGTGCTGGCCGCCGTCCGGTAGAAGTCGTCGTTCTCCTGCTCGACGACGCCCGGCTTAGGGTAGTAGATGGGCACTTCCTCGGAATGCAGCGCGACGAGCGAGCCGTCAGCCCGGTACAGCGCCGACTTGGTGCTGCTGGTGCCGAGGTCAACCCCGATCAGATATTGCTTGGACATCACTCCGCTCCTTAGGCCCGGTAGCTGGCGGCGCGAACCTAGCCGCCGCGCGGCTTATAGACCAGCGGCGGGCGCAGTTCCTCCGCGATCTCCGCCAGCCGGTTGAACGTCGCCTCGTCCAGGTCGATGTGCAGCACCTCCGCGATCACCTGGGTCCAGCCGTGCAGGAAGTACAGCCAGCCGTCTTCGACCGTGAGGTTGCGGCTCTCGCGCTGGGCCATCGCCTGGTGCCAGAAGTCCAGTTCGCCCCGGTAGTTGATCTCCCACGCGATGCCGTTGCGCGGGAAGACGCCCGCATCCGTCACGGGCGAGCCGGGGGTATCCTTGCCCATGCCGGTCGCGTTGATCACGATGCTGCCCTCCGGCAGCCGCGCCATGATCTCATCGTTGCGCTGCGGGTCGGCGTTCTGGATGTACTCGAACTCGATGTCCGTCTCCAGGCTCTCGACCATGGCCTGCAGCTTATCCAGCCTGCCCTGCGAGCGGTTGGTCACGATGAAGCGCGCCGGACGGTCGGCGGGGTCCTCCTTGCCGATCAGGTGCAGCGCGATCGCCTTGCCCGAGCCGCCCGCGCCGAAGCACAGTACGTGCCCGCCTGTGCGCCCGAAGTAGCCGGGGCCGGTGATCGCGTCCAGGCTCAGGCCGGAGGTTAGCGGGTCCTTGGCGTGGCCCCACAGCTTCCCGTCCCGTTTGGAGATGCTGGACACCTCGCCGGTGAGCTGCGCGGACGAATGCAGTTCGTCGAACATATCGCGGGCAGCTTCGAGCAGGTCGATCTTGTGTGTGGTGACCAGCGCACCGAGCGATAGCGGGTCGTATTTGATCTGCGCGACCGTCCGGCGATAGGCTTCCGGGTCGTCGTGGATCGCGTGGTCGATGCCTTCCATGACGATCTCCGGGCGCCCCAGGGCCTCCATCCAGCGCGGGAACACCCGCATGATGGACGACTTGCCGGTGGTCACCCCCACGAAGTAAAACGTGGGCACAGTCTTGGTTTGTACAGGGTATTCTTGAGTTGACATTAGTTTTTTTCCTGTTGGGCTTCGTCACAAGTTCCGCGCAGCATCACCTGATTTTCTGTGGCGTGCTCGCCGCCGCGTCACACGACGCGGTGCAGCGGCTCCCGCCCGCTTAACACCGCCAGACAGTCGTTCAGCGCCAGGCGGCCCATTGCGTTCGTCGCACCGTCGCTGTGCGCGCCCATGTGCGGCGTGATCAGCACGTTCGGCAGTTGCAGCAGCGGGTGATCCGCGCCGGGCGGCTCCTGTTGCAGTGCGTCGAGCGCCGCCCCGCGCAGGTGGCCCTGCTGCAACGCCTCGATCAGCGCCGCCTCGTTGATCAGCTCGCCGCGCGCCGTGTTGATCAGGTACGCGCCCGGCTTCATGCGCGCCAGGAAGGCGGCGTCCACCAGGCCGCGCGTCTCCGGCAGGACGGGCAGGTGCAGCGAGAGGAAATCCGCCTGGCTCACGACCTCGTCCTGGCTGCACAGCGTCGCGCCCCACTCCGACGCGGTCTCCGGCTCGCAGGCCGGGTCGTACGCCAGCACGCGGCAGTCGAAGGCGGCGAGGCGCCGCGCGACCTGCCTGCCGATCGCGCCCAGTCCCAGCAGCCCGACGACCTTGCCCTCCAGCGTCGTGCCGCGCACACGCGGCCATTCCCCGGCGCGCGTGCTGGCGGTCGCCGCCGGGTTGTTCCGCGCCAGGGAGAGCATCAGGCCGATGGTCAGCTCGGCCACGGAGACCGCGTTGGCGCCCGGCGTGTTGGTCACGACGATGCCGCGCTCGCGGGCCGCCTCCAGGTCCACCTGATCGACGCCCACACCGTAGCGCGCGATCACCTTGAGCCGGTGCGCGGCGCCGATCACGGCACGGTTGATATCGTCCAGCCCGGCGATCATCCCGTCAAAGCCGCCGATGATCGTCATGCACTCCTCGGCGCGCAGCGGGCGCTCGGAGGTGTTATACACCACCTCGCCTACCGCCGCCTCTAGCTCCGCCCTGAGCGAGGGATCATCCTTGCCGAACGAGCGCGGCGTTACCAGTACGCGACACTTGCTGAGGTCGGTCATGGGCGTTGCTCCGGGGCCAGCCAGCGCGGGTTATCCACGACCGCCATCTTGCCGTCGCGCTCGACTACCAGCTTGCGGAAGCCCTGCGTTTCGATCGTGCCGTAATCGTGCCCGGCGTGGCCAGGGTAGACGAAGAACGTCACGAGATCCTCCGTCAGGCTGGTGTTCACCGAGCGGTGCGCCCACCGGGGCGGCACGTACAGCACCGAGTTGGGCCGGAGCGGTTCCACCGCCCATTCTCCCTCCGGCGTCTCCATGACCATCACGCCTTCGCCCTTCAGGCAGTAGTACACCTCGGCCGTCTCCAGGACGGTGTGGAAATGCCCCTTGGTCATGTAGTACTCGTCCCCGACCTTGCCGGGGTGCACAACCGACAGCCCGTGCAGCAGTTCCCCGGAGACCTCCGGGCGTTTGATCTCGTAGACCTCGTAGAGCAGGCTGTCCTCCTGTTCCAGCATGGCGTTATAGGCTTCCTGGTCAAGGAACTGGCCGCGCATGGATGAGAGCCGCCGCTCGATGTGGTTGTCATACTCGCTCAATCGCGCGTCGGCGATCGAGACGTCAAATGTAAAAGGAACGGTTTTCATTGTGGTCCACTCTCCTTCGTTCCCGGTTCAGCATGGCCGCGCCAGCCGCGCTACGATGTTCTCGCCGGTCAGCCGACGGATGGTCGCTTCGTCGCAGCCAAGCGCGTGCAGGCGCGGGATGATTTGTGTGAACAGCCCGGTCAGCCCTGGCCCATCCCCTAGCGTGGACCACATCGCGGCGTCCGCCATGTCGGTCGCAACCGCGACGTGGTCCGCCAGCCCGGCCTCGATCATGCCCTCGAGCAGCGGCCAGAGGTGGCGCTCCGGGTCGTACTTCGGACGGTAGAACGTGTCATATTCCAGCAGGATGCCCTGCTGCGCCAGCTCGCGGTGCAGCGCGAGGTCCGGCCGCTTGTCGATGTGGCACAACACCAGCTTGCCCGGCGGCAGGCCGAAGTCCAGCATGGCCCGCGCGATGCGTTCCGCGTCAGAACCCTGCTCGGTGTGGACCTCGATGCCCGCGCCCGTGTCGAGGCTCGCCCGCACCGCCGCCTCGATGAGGTGGACCGGCGATCCTTTCAGCGTCGCCTCGCACGCGATCTTGATGAACCCGGCGCAGACCGGCGTGGCGGAGTCGTTCGTTTCGGTCAAGTGTGCTCGGAGTTCGGTGACAAAAAGCTCACAGGCGGAGCCGGGATCCGCTCCGAACAGGGGATAGTCGGGCGGGTAGTAGCGGCGCAGGTGGAACCCCGTGCAGGCGACGATGTGCACGCCGCTGGCCTCGGCCAGGGCCTGAAGTCGGCGCCCGTCGCGCCCGCAGCCGCCCGGCTGGCAGTCGATGATCGTGCCGCCGCCCGCCTCCCGGTAGGCCGCTAGCTCGGACCGGATGGCGTCCTCGTCGTCGAGCACGGGGCCGCCTGCGGCCCCCGCGACCGGACTGATCCAGACGTGGTTGTGCGCGTCGGTCGTCCCGGCGTCCGAGGGTCGCAGCGGCCCGGTGACGGTCATGAGGCAGTGCTGCGCAGCGTGTGACGTGTCCATTAAGCTCCTCGGCGGATCAATGCGGACACTTTACGCCTGCGCCGGGGCTTCCAGGATCTCACGCAGGGTTACGGGGCGCTCCTCCAGGAACGACTTCGTACCGGCCAGCACCCCGGCCACCGCCCACCGGCCATCTTCGGCCTTCACCTTCGGCTGCTTCCCGGCCAGGATGCACTCGACGAAGTGCTCCATTTCGCGGATGTACGCCCACTCGAAACGCTGCGGCCATGTGCGGTAGATGGGGGTGATCAGCCCCTGATCGCGGTTGGTGCAGACGATCACCGCCTGCCCCCGCATGTCCCCGATCTGCATGATGCCCAGCTCCCCGACGATCTCCACCCGCGCGTCGTAGCCATAATCGCAGGGGCAGATGCCGGAGATGCTGCCCAGCCCGCCGCTTTCAAAGCGGATGTTGACCAGGGCGTTGTCGTAGAAGTGCTCCGTATCGACGCCGCGCGCCTCGCCCTTGAAGTTGGCGACCTCGACATACACGCGCTCCGGGTTGGAACCCATCAGCCAGCGCACGCAGTCCCAGTCGTGGCTGTTGACCTCGGCCAGCATCCCGTTCGACGTCTTCAGGTCGCGCGCCCACGCGGGCGGCAGGCCCGGCCCGTGGGTCAGCGACTTGATCAGCATCGGGCGTCCGATCTCGCCCGCCTCGATGCGCTCCGCCGCCGCGACGAACTCCGGGTCGAAGCGCCGCATGAAGCCGAGTTGCAGGTTCACGCCGTTCGCCTGCGCCGCCTCGGTGATGGCGTCACACTCCGCGAGGTTGAGCGCCATCGGCTTTTCGAGCAGAATGTGCTTACCGGCGTTCGCCGCCATCACGGCCAGGTCCTTGTGCGTGAAGGTCGGCGTCGTGATGACGACCGCGTCAAATTCCGTGCCTTGCAGCGCGTCCTCGAGCGAGGTGTAAAGCCGCTCGATGCCGAACTGCTTGCCCGTCTCCTCCAGCGTGGGCTGGTGTGGGTCGACCAGGGCGACCAGTTGAGCGGTAGGGACGTGGTGGACGAGTGAGTTGGCGTGCACCCTGGCGACCCGCCCGGCGCCGACCAGACACACGCGAAGTGACACTGTCATATATTGACTCCTCTTTGAGCGAACGTTCTTGTTCAGAACTTGGTTCTTATAAATACCGGCTGGCCGCTCATACGCGGCCCATTCAGGCCCCGAAGCGTCTCCGCCGCCATTGGTCGAAGATCACGACGACGATGATGATCGAACCCTGAATGATGCGCTGGTAGAAGTCGCTGACGTTCAACAGGTTCAGGCCGTTGCCAATCACGCCGATCGTCAGCGCGCCGATGACCGAGCCGAATACGCCGCCCTCGCCGCCGAACAGGTTCGTGCCGCCGATGACCACCGACGCGATGGAGTTCAGGTTCTCCTCGCTGGCCATCAGCGCGTTGGCGGAGTTCAGGCGGCCCGCCAGCACGAACCCGGCGAGCGCCGCCAGCAGCCCGGAGACGACGTAGACGCCGACCTTCGTGCGGTCGATGTTGATGCCGGAGACGCGCGCCGCCTCCCGGTTGCCGCCCACGGCGAAGGCGCTGCGTCCGAAGGCGGTATAGCGCAGCACCACCCACCCGACCAGCATGATCGCCAGCGCGATCCAGGCGGCGATCGGGATCCCGATCCAGTCGCGGCTGCCGAGGGCGAGCAATTGGTCCGGCAGATAGTTCCGCGCCTTCGGGGCGTCGGTGTAAAACGACGGCACGGGCAGGCCGTTCGTGACGTGCAGCGCGATCCCTCGGAAGGCTTCGAGCGTGCCTAAGGTCGCGATGAAGTCGGGTATCCGCCCGCGCGTGATCAGCAGGCCGTTGACCATCCCCGCCACGACGCCGATCGCCAGCGCGATGATCAGCCCTTCCACGAAGCCGACCGGGCCGAACCGGATGCCGAACACGTTCACCTGTTGCGTCATGGTCACCGCGGAGATCGAGGCGGCGAGCGCGGCGGTCGCGCCAACTGAGAGGTCGATGCCGCCGGTGAGGATCACAAACGTCTGGCCGACGGCAAAGATGATCAACACGGACGTCCGGCGCCCCACGTTGATCAGGTTGCTCTCGGTCAGAAAATAGGGTGTCGCGGAAGCGAGATAGATCGATAGGAGGAGCAGCGCGATCAGCGGACCGGCTTGAATCAACACATTACGCGCCGATGTAGCGAAGCGCTGGGTCCGTGCCTGGGCAGGTGCCGCGCTCACACCGCCTGCTTCTACGGGGTTCTCAGACACAAATGCCTCCGAAAGGGTTAGCTTGCGCTCTTCAACAACATCTCTTGGGTCGCTTCACCACGCTGGTACGTGGCCGAAATGCGCCCGTTTCGCATCACCAGGATGCGGTCCGCCATGGCCAGGAGTTCCGGCATCTCCGACGAGATCAGCACGATCCCGACCTTTTCCTTGGATGCCAGACGATCCAGCACCCCGAACACCTCCGCCTTCGCCCCGACGTCGATCCCGCGCGTCGGCTCGTCCACGATCAGGACGCGCGCGCCGGTTGCCAGCCAGCGGGCGAGGCAGACCTTTTGCTGGTTCCCGCCGCTCAGGAATTTCACGGGGCGCTTGAGGATGCGCGGGCGGATCCCCAGATCGTCCACGTACTGTAA
>CAZGLU010000079.1:0-10164 GCA_964526095.1 uncultured Anaerolineaceae bacterium
GAGATAATGAGCGGTGACTGGAGTTCAGACGTGTGCTCTTCCGATCTGCGGGTTCGCGCTCTACCAGGACGGGGTGCGCCACGACGACCCGGCGGCGTTCGCGGCGCTGCTGAAGCCGGGCCGGTCGCCCGACCTGCTGCCGCGTGCCTTCGCGGGCGAGCTGCCCGTCCCGGCGGTGGACCCGGAGCAGCCGCCGGTGGTCGCGCTCGGCCTCGACGCGCTGCCGCCGGAGCTTCAGGCGATGGCGCAGGACAAGGACATCGACGCCGGGAAGGCGGCCAAGATGTTCGACAAGATCAGCGGGAGCCTGTTTCGCAAGGTCGGCGGCGCCCAGGACAGCGAGGAACAGGCCCGGGCGCGCGAGCTGGTGATGGGCCAGGGGCACGACCGGTGGAACAGCCTCGCCGGGCAGAAGGTGCGCGCGGTCGCGGAGGTGCTGGACCTGCCGCCGAACTGGCGCTTGCCCACGTTGGAGACGGTGCGCGACGCCTATCAGGTCCACCGCCTGCGGGAGCGCGCGCCGCGCATGGCGCTGATGCCGGGCGACAAGGAGACCATGCAGGCCGTGCCGGATGCGCTGGCCTATCTCCCCATCTACTTTGGCCGGACGTAACCGGAGCGCCCCGGACCCTGATGGCTAAAATCGACCGCGAGCGGTGGGACGACCGCTATGCCAACACGCAGCGCCGCCCCCACGAACATGAGCCGAACCCGCTGCTGATGCGTTACGCGCCGCCGCCCGCGCCGGGCAGCCGCGCGCTGGAGCTGGCCTGCGGGCTTGGTCAGGACGCGCTGTGGCTGGCCGAGCAGGGCTACCGGGTGGACGCGCTGGACGGGAGCATGGTGGCCCTGCGCCATGCCCGGGCCGAGATGCTGCGGCGTGGCATCGACGGCGTGACGTTCATCCTGGCCGACCTGGACCACTTCCCGCTGCCGCGCGCCGCGTATGATCTGGTGTACACCTATCGCTTCCTCGATCGGCGCCTGTTCCCCGCCATCCGTGAGGCGGCCCGGCCCGGCGGCATGGTGATCTACGAGACGCTGAACGAGCGCCGCCGCCTGCGCCACCCGGCCGCCAGCCCGGCCCACACGCTTGAGTTGGGCGAGCTGCCCGGTTACTTTGAGGGGTGGGAGATCATCGTGGCCGGGGACAGGGGATTTCACAGCTACGTGGTGGCGCGCAAGCCGGGCGCCGCCTAGCCTCACCGTCCGCTCCCAGGCTGGCGCCGCCGCGCGCCAAAGGAGATCGCATCGTGGATACTACTGCTGATAAGGCGCGCGGGCTGCCGCGTGCGAGCCGGACGCTGCCGGGCGTGCTGCTGCGGTTGGAAGGGGCGGCCGTCCTCGCGGCGGCGGTGATCGTGTACTACGACCGGGGATGGAGCTGGCTCGCGTTCGCCCTGCTGCTGCTCGTCCCGGACGTCGGCCTGCTGGCCCTGTTGGCCGGGCCGCGCACCGGCGCCTACGTGTACGACGCCCTGCACGTCTACGTCGGGCCGGTCGCGCTGTTGGTCGCGTCCCTGCTCGGTGACTGGCCGCCGGGGATGCAGGTCGCCGTGATCTGGCTCGCGCACATCGGCATGGATCGGCTGGTCGGCTACGGCCTGCGCTACCCCACCGGCGCCAGGGAGACGCATCTCCAGCGCGTTTAGGCGCCCGCTACTGCCCGCGGCGGGAGGGCGTGTTCGGCGGCCGCAGCAGGTCCTCGACCAGCAGGGCGATGTCGGTCGAGATCGGGATCAGGATGTCCTCGCCTTCCGGTGAGGTCCCGATCAACACGTCCTCGAACGTGATCTGCCCCTGGCGGATGTTCTCCGGTGCGATGCCCTCCGCCGCCAGCGCCAGGCTCGCCATGTCGGCAAAGGACAGGTTGGTGCGGACGTTCTGCTGCACGGATTCCCACAGATCGACGGCCACCGGGACAAGGTCCAGCACGCCGCCCAGGCTCAGGACGCGGCTGCGGACAGCCATGATCACTTCCTGCTGGCGTCTCGAGCGGTCGATGTCACTGTCGCCGTGCCGCGTGCGTGCGTATTGCAGCAGGCGCTCGCTGTCGAGTTCCTGGCACCCCGCGTCGAAGTGGATCGAGATGGTCCCGTAGCTGCCGTCCGGGTACTCGTCATCGTCGATTGGCTCCGGCGGGCAGACCTCGATCGGGCCGATGGCGTCGATCAGCGTGATGAATACGTCGAAGTTGATCAGCACGTAGTAATCGACCGTCAAGCCCGTGACCGCCGTGACGGTCTTCATCGCCAGGGCGGGACCGCCCCCGCCGGGGTAGTTCACCTGGTCCCCGATCACGTTCGCGGCGTTGATCTTGCCCTGCTGGTTCAGGCCGGGGTATTCCACCCATAGGTCGCGCGGGATGGACAGGATCGCCGCCGTCTTCTCGGCGGGGCTGAACGACAGCAGGATCATCGTGTCGGTGGGGAACGGGCCTTCCTCTCCGGCGCGCTGGTCGATGCCGAGCAGCAGCACCGTCACGCGGCGCGGGTCAGACCACACGGCAGGGGTGAAGTCTGTGCCCACGTCGCCTGCCGGGGCCGCCGCGACCTCGACGCCTTCCTCCGTGGTGGCCGGGCCGTCCTGTGTATTGTCTTGCGCATCGTCTGAGGTGATGGGCGCGGTCGAGTCATCCGCCGCCGGGGTTGGCTCCCCTGTGCCCTGCGTGGCGACGCTCTCCACCGTCAGCGCCCCTGGGGTCGTGGTGGGTGCTGCATGGCCGCTCAGGCGGATCTGCGGCGGGTCGGGGAGGTCCAGCAGTTCGTCCAGTTCGGCGGCGCGGTCGCGCACGAAGGTATATGCGGCCACCGAGCCGCCCACCGCGAACACACCGATGACGATCACCCAAACCATCAGAAACCAGGGGGAACTACGCATACACTACTCCACTCCATCAATCGCCGGACGGGCCGAGTATACCGCGTCGCCGGAAGCGTGCCGTATGATCCGGCGCCGCCCGCCTGACGCAATGCGCCGCCCGGCGGTAACTCAAGGCTCCGGCGTCGGTTCCACGCCGTAGAGATGGTACAGGCGGTTGCCGGATAAAACGTAGAGATGGTGCTGGACCGCATTCGAGAAGATGCCGGAGATCTCGTTGAACGCCGTCGGGTCGTTGAGCGGACGGTAGCCGCTCTCGAAGCGACCGCCCCAGGACGTCTGGTAGATCGTGCCCTGGACCGGGTCCGCGATGTACAGGTAGCGCGCGGTCACGTCGTTGTCGATGAACAGGGCGCTGCCGCTCGCGATCGCCCCCTCCGGCTTCTGGTTGTACTCAAACGGGCGCTGCTCGACGAAATCCCGCGCGGAACGCTGGTATTTGCGGATGGTGCCATTCTCATACAGGATGTAGATGGCTCCCTCGTCGGCGCTGATGCCGAAGTCCACCGCGCCCGTCAGGTCCGGCGGCTCGGCCCCCGTGAAATATTCCTCCGGGGCGCGGTTGTAGCGGCGATCGCCCATCGAGGGCACGTAGCGCCAGATCTGATTCGCCCCCACGTCCAGGACGTACAGGTTTTCCTCGTACACGGCGAGGGCCACCGGCTCCTGCCAGCGGCCATCGACCACCAACTGCTGGGAGGTCGTGCCCCACGCCGGGGAATACGTCACCAGCACTCCCGACGTATCCAGCGCGATCACGACGTTGTCATGGGCGGTCCCGCCGCTGCGCAGCCATTCGATGTCGAACATGTCGCCCACGACGTAGGAGCCGATGGCGGCGCCGCGCTGGACGATGGGGTGTTCCTCCGTCCCGATCAACGCCGTGCCGTTCGCGTGGAGCGTGTCGTGGTAGAGCGCGCTGTTGGCGCGATCCAGCGTGTAGAGGTCCACGCCGAGATGTATGATCGGGCCGCGCAGGTCCGCGCCTTCGGGGTACTCGCGCAGCAGGTGCACTTCCCGGCGCTGCACGTCATCGAAACAGTCCAGGTAGTTCTGCGCGTCGGCACGGATCTGGAGCAGCGTGAGGTCGTCCCGGCGGAACTTCGCCGCCTCGTTGGCGAGGTCCAATACCTCCTGCCACTGGGGCCGCAGGGACCGGTCGTTGCATGTGCCGCCCGACGCGTCGAGCGCCGCCTGGTGCGCCGCCCGCACGCGGTCGAGGTAGGCGAGGAACTCCGTGTGGCCGCGCTCCGACAGCGTCAGCCCGACGACGACGATCACGATCACGACGGGGATCAGGATCGCCATGCTGACCGCCAGGTTGTTCGGGATGCGCTGCCGCCCGCTTTCGTCCGGCCCCGGCAGGACCGTCTCGAAGGCCCGCTGCGCCGCGCGTACGGCCGATAGCAGCCCGGCGAGGACGGCACGCAGGCCGCCGCGCACGGTGCGCCGCCCCGTCACCTGCACCTGTTCCAGTGCCACCGGCGCGTGTTCGAGCGAAGCCTCCGCGACACGGGCGGCGGTTTCGCCGGCGCGGTCGAGGGTGGTGCGCGCCCGCTCGGCAAGGGCCGAGCTGAGGGCGGCGGTGTCGAGGTTGAGCGGGCCGGGGCCCCGCTCCGTGGTGGTGGTGGCGGTTTGCGCCCCGACGGGCCGTGCGAAGCGACCCCCCTGCGCCGCCGGTTCGGGCTGCTGCGCTGCGCGGCCCGGTCCGGCCCCTACGACGAGTTCCGCCGGGGCAGCGCCGGGCGTCACAAACTGGATCAGACTGGCCGACGTCTCCGGGGCGGCACACGCCTTCAACTGCTCGATCGCAAGGCGCAGGTCGCGCACGGCCAGCGCAGCCCGCAGCGCTTCGTCGTCGGCTTCCAACAGGCCCTCGTCCGCCACCAGCAGGGCGTGACCGGCATCGATCAGGGTGTGCGACAGGTCCATGTCGGGCGACTCGGCGGCGCCCAGCGGGGGCACGGCCATCGCCAGGGGATCGCGGCGGTCAGCCGGGAAACAGGTCAGGCGGCCCTGCTGCCATAGCACGCCGAAGATGTGGCCGCTGCGCGCCGTGTACAGCTCCGGGCCGCGCAGGGCAGCGGCCAGGACGTTGACGCGCTGTGGCGCCCCGTGTTGGGCTTCGTGCTCGATCACGCGCCGGTTGAGCGCGATCAGGGCCTCGCGCAGCCCGCCCGTGACCCCGCCGCTGCTGCCGAAATAGGTTTCTGCGCCGAGGCGGGCCAGGTCCTCATAGAACGCGGCGGAGGCGTGCGTGCCGTCGGCGGCGGTGACGAGGATGAAGAAGCGGTCGCCTTCGCGCGCGCGGGAGGCGCGGCGCGGCGCGGATACGGCCAGCGCGCCCGGAGGCGGCATGCTGACGGCGCGCCCACCCACCACCAGGAGGTGTCCCGCTACTGCTTCTAGCTCAGTCGCCATCAGTCCACTTACTCGCGCTTGTCATCATCTTCCCCATTGTACCCCATTCGCCCCCGCGCACCGGCCTTCCACCGGCTAAAACTCATAGGTGTAGAAGCCCTTGCCCGTCTTCTTGCCCAACTGTCCGGCGAAGACCTTCTGGCGCAGCAGCGGCGCGGGGTGGTACCGTTCGTCCCCGTAGGTACGGACCAGCCCATCCAGGATCCCGGCCACCACGTCCAGCCCGATCTCGTCCGCCCAACTGAGCGGCCCGCGCGGGAAGTTCATGCCGAGCTGCATGGCGGTGTCGATGTCTTCCACGCTGCTCCCGCTGGACGCCAGGGTGTAGGCTGCCTCGTTGATCAGCGCGCAGACCACGCGCGCGCGCACCAGCCCGCTGGTATCCGGCACGGGCACGACCTCAAAGCCCATTTCCTCCCAGAACCGCCGGGCGCGGGCGGCGCTCTCAGGGTCGGTTTGCAGCGCCGGGGCGAACTCCACCATGCCGGTAGCCGGGATGGGCGGCAGCAGCCCGTAGCCGACGACGCGGTTCGGGTACTCGGTCCAGCTCGCGATCTCGGTCGCGCTGGCGGCCAGCGCGCTGACCAACAGCGGGGTGTCCGGCGGGATGTTGGCCTCGATGCCCTCGACCAGCCACAGCTTGGCGGATTGCGACTCGTTCAGGCTCTCGATGGCGATCTGGGCGCGGGTGGCGGCGCGCACCATGCCATCCAGCGCGACCTGGTCCTCCAGGTCCTCCGCCAGGAACAGATCAACGCGGTGGTTTTTGGCCCGGCACAGCCCGGCCAGCGTATCGACAAACGGCACTTCGCCTACGATCAACACGCGCATGGTGTATCGTTCCGTCCGGCCTTACGGCGGCGGGTAGAACCCGCGCTGTCCCTTGCGCCCAGTCAGCCCGGCCTCGACCATCTGCCGCTGGCGCGGGTGGGGCCGGTAGCGCGGGTGGTGAAAACTCGCCTCCCAGAGGGTCGTAGAGATGGTGTAGGCTGTGTCGCCGCCCAGGAAGTCCAGCAGGCGGAACGGCCCCATGGGGAAACCGATCCCCTCCAGCAGCCGGTCGATCGTCTCCACGTCCAGCGGGCGCTCGTCCAGCAAACGCAGCGCCTCGCCCCAGTACGCCTGCCCGATGCGGTTGACCAACCGGCCAGGGCTGTCATCCACGATCACGGGCGTTTTGCCGATGGCGCGCACGAGGCTGGTGGCCTGCTCCAGCGCGTCGGCCCCGGTCTGCGCGGCGCGTGCGATCTCGACAAGCTGCATGATGTGCGCGGGCCTGTAAAAGTGCAGGCCGAGCAGGCGCTCCGGGTGCGGGATCGCGGCTGCGATCCGTTCCAGGGGGAGCGTGCTGGAACTGGTCGCCAGCACGGCCTCGGCACGCACGACACTGGCCAACTCCTTGATCACCGTCAGCTTGAGGTCGGGGTCCTCGAAGACGGCCTCGATCGCGATGTCCGCCGGGGCGCAGCGCGCCAGGTCGGTCGTGATCGTGAAGGCGCGGCGGGCGCGGCGGGCGCGGCGCGCCTCCACCTTGCCCAGGCGCACGCCCTGTTCCAGCCCGCGGCTGATCTCGGCCAGCGCGTGACGCAGGATCGTGCGGTCGATGTCGTGCAGGATCACCTGGCACCCGCCCAGCGCGACGGCCTGGGCGATGCTGGCGCCCATCGTGCCCGCGCCGACGATGGCGATCTGAAGCTCGCTTGCCTGAATCATTCCGGTTGTGTGTCCCGTTGGCCGCGCAGGTGAGTCACGCGATTGATTGTACCGGACCCCGCCCCTTTTTACAGCGTCTCCAGGTCGGGCCGCAGCACGACGCTCTCCTGCTCGTTCGGATCGGTGCGCGCCAGCACGGCCACGCACGGCTCGGACGTGCTGCGGTTGGCGGGCAGGTGTGGCACGCCCGCCGGGATGTAAAGGAACTCGCCCGCCCGCACCGTCAGATACTCCTTCAAGTCCTCGCCATACCACATCTCCGCCTCGCCGCTCAAGACGTAGATCGCGGTTTCGTGTGCCTCATGCAGGTGTGGTTTGGCCCGTCCGCCCGGCGGAATGGACAGCAGGTGCATACACAGCCCCTGCGCGCCCACGCTCTGCGCCGAGATGCCCTCGAAATAGCTGAAGCCCTGGCGGCCATCATACGTCGCGCCGGGCCGTACGACCTGACAGGTTGGCGTCTTTGGGGTTCCCATGATCTGCTCCTTGTCGGTGGTGCGGTGTCGGTGTAGCGGTGGCCTGAATGTGCAACAGCATAGCACGATTTGAGGCGACGTACCGCATGGGGCCGGGTCCGGGAGGCGATAGGGGCGGCGCGGCTTAGATGCGGGGCGGGCGGCCCGTGATGAGGTCCTCGTAGCAGGACAGCAGCTCGTCCATTATGACCGGCCATGCCTGCGTCTCGGCGTAGAGGCGCGCGTTGCGTCCCATGATGCGGCGCTTGCTCGGCTCGCGCACGATGGCGCGCACGCCCTCGACCATGCCGCGCACGTCGCCCACGTTGAACAGGTAGCCGTTCACGCCGGGCCGGACCATGTCATCGGCGCCGCCCACGCGCGACGTGACGACCGGTAGCCCGGCGGCCATCGCCTCGATCAGCACCAGCCCGAACGTCTCCAACGCGGAGGGGAAGACGAACAGATCGGCGCTGGCGAAGGCGGCAGATAGCTCCTGCCCGCGCAGGTAGCCGACGAAGGTCGTCGGGGTGCCTCGGAACCGTTCCTGAAGCGCGGCGCGTGCCGGGCCGTCGCCCACGATCGCGAGCCGCGTGCCGGGGACCTGCTCCAACACGGTGCGCAGCGTATCGATCCGCTTCTCGCTCGACAGACGCCCCACATAGAGCAGGATCATGTCTTCGGGGTGCCCGCCGCTGAAGCGCGCGCGCATCGCCGGGTCGGCGTGGCGGGGGTGGAAGCGCTCGGCGTCCACGCCCCTGCGCCACAGCCCGACGTGCCGCACCCCATGTCGCAGCATGTCGCGCTGCACGCGGCGCGAGGGCGCCAGGGCGTAATCGGCGGCGTTGAAGTTGGTGCGTGTGTACCACCAGATCAACGGCCTTAAGAAGCCCATGCCGAAGAACTGCACCATCGTCGCCAGGTCGAGGTGGAAGGAGGCGAGGGTCGGCACCTCAAGGTGCTTCGCCATCATCAGCCCGCCCGTGCCGACCAGCGTCGGGTGGATGAAGTGGGCGAGGTCCGGGTTGAAGCGGCGCACCTCGCGGTACGTCGTCAGCGTCGGCGGGCCGACCTTCAGCTCCGGGTAGAGCGGCAGGCTGACGCCTGGCACGCCGATCACCCGCCGCCCGCGATAGTCGGTCACGTCCTGGCTGAGCCGTGGCGCGACGATGACGAAATCGACGTCCCGCCGGATCAGGTGATCCATGAGCAGGATCAGGACGGTGACGATGCCGTCCACTTTGGGCAGAAAAGTCTCGGTGAAAAGCGCCACGCGCATCGCGTCACTCAACCCCCATGCCCCTGCCGCGTCCACGCCGGTTGCGGCCAGCCGCCGGGCGCGCCTCGACCGGAATCAGGTGGCGTTGGTGAGGCGTTTCTCCATGAAGTGCCACCGGCGGATGCGCAGCGTCAGCATGGTGAGGATACTGGACCGGCTGCGCGTCTGCTGGAACCCGGCCTTCTCGTAGATGCGGATCGCGCGCTCGTTCTGGGCGGCGACCCACAGCGTGAGGCGCTGGCGCCCGTGCTCGATCGCCCATTTCTCCGCGTGTTCGAGCAGCAGGGAGCCGATGCCCTGGCCCTGGTGTTCGGGGAGCACGCCGAGGTCGCTGATGTACGCCTCGCCCGGTTCGGCGGCGTGCGCGACGAGCCACAGCATGAACGACGTCCATAACATGCGCAGCAGGCCCAACTCGCGGATGGCGAGGTTCTCGAAGTTGCGTGCCTCGCGGGTGGTGTAATAGATCGGCTCGATCACGAGCGTGCCGATGATTCGCCCGTCTTGCTCGGCGACGAGGATGCCGTCATAGCCGCGCTGCACCGGCCCGGTGTACGAGGCTTCGAGCAGGGCCTGGACCTTCGACGGGTCGCGGTTGAAGATGATCTTCATCTTGTCGCTGAACGCATCTTGCAGCGTCGCCGCAACACCGGGCAGATCGACCAGCCGTGCAGAGCGAACTTTGGTGCCTATCATAGATCTGTCTCCAGTGCTGCAAGGGCCAGCCCGACCGCGCCGACGGTGGACATATTGCGGATGCGCCCGTTGAGGCAGGCGGCGCGTACCTCGTCCAGTGACAGCCGCCGCTGCGTGATGTCCTCGGATGCCTCCAGACGCGGCGCGCTGACCTGCCGTGCCTCCCGCGCCAGGAAGACGTAGCAGGCGCCGCAGCCCCGGTTGCCGTCGATGAAGAAGCGCCCCAACGGGGTGAGGCTGGCGGCCTCCAGGCCCGTCTCCTCCAGCAGCTCGCGGCGGGCCGCGGCTTCGGGGGCCTCGCCCGGGTCGAGGTAACCGGCGGGCAGCTCCAGCGAGGTCATGCGCGGGCCGTGCTTGTAATGCTCGATCATCGCCACGCGCCCATCCTCGGCCAGCGCGAAGACCTGCGCCCACTCCGGCATCTCGATCCGGTGGAAGTCCTCGATCTCATGTCCGTTCGGCAGGCGCACGTGCTCCACCACGATGCGCAGCCAGGGCAGGCGGTCCAGCAATATCTCGTGTGATAAGACGTCCCAGGCTTTCATTGGCTCACTTATTGAGATGCAGCGGCACATCGATTATGGCACGGTCCGCCCGAAAACGCCTCAAAGGGGTTGGAAGCGCTGGGGGCCGCCCAGCGGCACGTCACGCCGGTAGGGGGCAGTTGAGCCAGGCTCGGTTGGGGCGCGTCAGGCTGCGGACGTGCGGCGTGCGGAGATC
>CAZGLU010000080.1:0-10107 GCA_964526095.1 uncultured Anaerolineaceae bacterium
GATGGAATCTCGTGACTGGAGTTCAGACGTGTGCTCTTCCGATCTCACGGTGAACGGCGAGGCCCTGCCGGTGCGCGTGCAGCCGGAGGTGCCGGGCCGCTGGCTGGAGGTGGTGCACGCGATCCCCGGCGCGCTGATCGAGGACGAGACGACCCGCGTTACAATCGAGCCGGAATTGGACGGCGAGGTGTCAGATGCCTACATGCCGTATTATCATTGGCTGTATCAGGGCACGTTCGACGCCGCGCCAGCCACAGACGGGGCGCCGGTCGCCACGTTCGGGGCAGGGGGCGCGATCCGGCTGATGGATTACACCGTGACGCAGGAGCCGGGCGCGGTCCGCGTGAGGCTGCGGTGGCTTGGACCCGCGCCCGAGGCCGGGGACGGCGTGGTTTTTGTACATCTGTATAATGATAGGGAGGCCGCGCCGGTGGCGCAGGTCGTTGAGCGGCCCGGCGGCGGCGCCCTGCCGCCGGGGAACTGGCTGCCGGGCGAGATCGAAGATACGCATGTGGTCCCGCTGCCCGCGGACCTGGCGCCCGGCACGTATGCGGTGGCTGTGGGGCTGTACGAGGCCCGCAGCGGCGCGCGTTACCCGGTTGAAGGGGCGGGGGCGACCGCGGATGGCCGGTTGTTTATCGGTGAAATACGCATCGAGGAGCCTGACACGTGAAGTTACATGTTACGTTGAACGGGCAGGATACGACACTTGACGCCGCGCCGAACATGACCCTGCTGGCGGCCTTGCGCCACAACGGGCTGTTCGGGGCGAAGCACGGCTGTGAAACCGGCGAATGCGGGGCCTGCCTCGTGCTGGTGGACGGCATCCCGGTGACCTCGTGTGTGATGCTGGCGGCGCAGGCCGAGGGCCGCGAGATCGTGACGATCGAGGGCATCGGCGGCGAGCAGCAACGCGGCTGGCGCGGGTCGCAGCCGCTGCACGCGCTGCAAGTCGCGTTCATCGAGACGGGCGCGATCCAGTGCGGCTACTGCACGCCGGGCATGATCGTCGCGGCGAAGGCGCTGCTTGAGCGCACCTTGACGCCGACCGAGGACGAGGTACGCGCGGCACTCGCGGGCGTGTTGTGCCGCTGCACGGGCTACGTCAAGCCGGTGGAGGCGGTGCTGCGCGCGGCGGCGCGCCTGCGCGGTGAGGACGTGCCGCTGATCGACGGCGGGCGCGGCATCCCGGTGCCCGAAACTTTCTTTGCGGCTGAGGGCGACGACCTGCTGCCGCCGGAGCCAGCGGGCGGCGCGGGCGGTGTGCCGACGGTGACGACGCGCGCCGTGCCGGTGATGGTCGTCGCGCCGGAGGTCGATACGCTGCACCAGGTCGGCAAGCCCGCCGAGAAGGTGGACGCGCGCAAGCTCGTCCAGGGCAACCCGGCCTTCACGGATGATATCGAGCTTCGGGGTATGCTGGTCGGCAAGCTGCTGCTCAGCCCGCACCCCCACGCGCTGATCAAGCGCATCGACGCGAGCAAGGCGCGTGCCCTGCCGGGCGTCCACGCCGTGCTGACACACGAAGATCTGCCGCGCGTGCCGTACACCACGGCGGGGCAGAGCGACCCGGAGCCGGGGCCGCACGACAACTACAGCCTCGACTATAAGGTGCGTTTCGTGGGCGACCGCGTGGCGGCTGTGGCGGCGGAGAGCGAGGACATCGCCCTGCGCGCGCTGGAGCTGATCGAGGTCGAGTACGAGCTGCTGCCCGCGATCTTTGACCCGCGCGAGAGCATGCAGCCGGGCGCGCCGGTGCTGCACGACGAGCCGGAGAGCTTCCGCATCGAGGACCCGAGCAGGAACCTCGCCGCCGTGGTCGAATGGGAAGTGGGCAACGTGACGGAGGGCTTCCAGCAGGCCGACCGCATCTTTGAGGCGACGTACTACAGCCCGAAGGTGCAGCAGACGCCGATCGAGCCGCACGTCGTCGTGACGTGGTGGGACGAGGACGACCGGCTGGTGATCCGCACCAGCACACAGGTCCCGTTCCATGTGCGGCGGATCCTGGCGCCGGTGCTCGGCCTGCCGGAGAAGCGCATCCGCGTGATCAAGCCGCGCATCGGCGGCGGGTTCGGCGTCAAGCAGGAGGTGCTGCTGGAGGATATCTGCGCGCACCTGACCATCGTTACGGGGCGTCCGGTGCGGTTGGAATACACCCGCGCCGAGGAGTTCTACGCCAGCCGTTCGCGCCATCCGATGTACCTCACGCTGCGGACGGGGGTCACGAATGACGGGCGTATCGTCGCCAACGAGCTGTACGCGCTGAGCGACACCGGTGCGACCGGGTCGCACGCGATGACGGTCGCCGGGAACACCGGGCACAAGGCCATGGCGCTTTACAACGCGCCGAACATCAAGTTTCACGCGGATATCGTGTACACCAACACGCCGCCGAGCGGCGCATACCGGGGCTACGGCGTGCCGCAGGGCTTCTGGGCGTTGGAGCCGCACATCGAATGGATCGCGCGGGAGATGGGCTTCGACCCGCTGGAGTTCCGCCTGAAGAACGCGATCAAGACCGGCGACGAGCACCCGATCAGCAAGGCGTGGAGCGAGGGGCGCGAGGGCGCCGCCGAGTACATCACCTCCTGCGGGCTGGAGGAGTGCGTGGCGCGAGGGGCCGCTGCGATCGGCTGGGCGGAGAAGTTCGGCAACCCCGCATGGCACGAGGTGCCCGGCAAGCCGCATCTGCGGCGCGGCATCGGCGTGGCCTGCGTGATGCAGGGGACTGCGATCCCGCGCCTGGACATGGGCGCGGCGAGCATCAAGATCAACGATGACGGGTCGTTTAACCTGCTTGTCGGCGCGACGGACCTGGGCACTGGCTCGGATACCGTGCTGACGCAGATGGCGGCGGAGGTGCTCGGCTGCGAGCCGGAGGACTTCATCACCTACTCGTCTGACACGGACTTCACGCCGTTCGACAAGGGCGCGTATGCGTCCAGCACGACCTACATTTCGGGCCGCGCGGCGGTGCTGGCGGCGGAGAAGGTCGCGGCGCAGATGCGCGAGGTCGCGGCGCGGATGCTCAACAAGGACGGGAGCGGAGCCGGTGAGGTCCGTCCGGATGATATCGTGCTGCGCGACAGGGCCGCCTATGCGCCGGACGGGCGCAGCGTGTCGCACCGCGAGATCGCGCTCAACAGCCTGCACCACGAGGGCCAGCACCAGATCATGGCGACGGCCAGCTACGTCAGCCCGGAATCGCCGCCTCCGTTCGCGGCGCAGTTCGTGACGGTGACGGTGGACACCGAGACGGGGCAGGTGACGGTGGACGAGATGGTGATGGCGGTGGACGGCGGGGTGATCATCAACCCGCTGACCGCCAGCGGCCAGGTCGAGGGCGGCATGGTCCAGGCGCTCGGCTATGGGCACTGCGAGGAACTGGCGCTGGACGAGCAGGGGCGTGTGATCAATCCGCGCTTCGGACCCTACAAGATCTACCGCGCCGACGAGATGCCGGAGATGGGCGTGATCTTCATCGAGACGTACGAGCCGAGCGGGCCGTTCGGGGCGAAGGCGGTCGCGGAGATCCCGCTCGATGGCGTCGGCCCGGCGTTGGCGAACGCGGTCTATGACGCGGTGGGCGTCCGCATCCTGGACGCGCCGCTGCTGCCGGAAAAGGTCTGGCGGGCGCTGCGCGAGCAGGCGCAGCCCGTGTAAGGGACAGCCATGAACCAGGAGAACCGCGCAGTCTTTGAAGCGGTGGTCGCGGCTCAGCGTGAGGGACGGTCGGCGGCGCTGGCGATCGTCACCGCAACGCAGGGGTCCGTCCCGCGCGAGGCTGGCAGCAAGATGCTGATCTGGCCCGACGGCAGCATCGTCGGCACGGTCGGCGGCGGGCAGATGGAGGCGCTGGTCATCGCGGAGGGGCAGGCCGCCATGCGCGACGGGCAGCCGCGTACGATGCGCTACAACCTGAGCGACCTCGAATCCGGCGACCCCGGCGTTTGTGGCGGCACGGTGCACCTCTTCATCGAGCCGCTGCTGCCGCCGCCGACGGTGTTGGTCATTGGCTGCGGGCACGTGGGCAAGGCCGTGGCGGAGCTTGCCAAGTGGATGGAGTACCGCGTGATCGTGTCGGACGACCGGCCCGGCTACGCGACGCCGGAGGCGATCCCCGGCATGGATGGCTACGTCGAGGCGCCACCGGCGGAATTGCCGGAGCGCGTGGCGATCGACCGCAGGACGTACATCACGGCACTGACGCGCGGCCTGCCGGTGGACGAGCGGCTGCTCCCGGCCCTGCTGGCGACCGAGGCCCCCTACATCGGGCTGATCGGCAGCCGGCGGCGGTGGGCGCTCACCATCGAGGCGCTGGCCGAGCAGGGCGTGGATCGCGCGACCCTGGCGCGCGTGCATTCGCCGATCGGCCTGGAGCTTCAGGCCGAGACGCCGAAGGAGATCGCGCTGAGCATCCTGGCCGAGATCGTGATGGTGATGCGTGGCGGCAGCGGTGAGCCGATGCGCTGGCCAGGCGACGCGAAGGCATCCGAAGGGGTATGAGCGTTGGTAGCGACGCCGTGAACATCCTGGCCGTGAGCGACGTGGTCCTGCCGCAGTTGCAGGACCCGGACTACCTGTGCCGGACCTACGGGGACACCGATCTGCTGGTGAGCTGCGGAGACATGCCCGCCGGCTACCTGGACTTCATCGGCACGCTGTTGCAGGTGCCGCTGGCGTACGTGCGGGGCAATCACGACGGCGGCTACCAGCCGGGGCGCCCCGGCGGCGATAACCTGCATGGCCGGATCCGGACATATGGCCGCCACTCATTTGCTGGCCTTGAAGGCTCGATCCGCTATAATCAGGGACCGGTACAGTACACGGATCAGGAGATGTTCCTGCACGTGCTGCTGCTGTTGCCCCGGCTGCTGGTCATGCGCTCGGTACGGGGCTACGGCGTCGATGTCCTGGTGGCGCACTCGCCGCCGCAGGGTATCCATGACCTGCCCGATCACGCGCACCGGGGGTTCAAGGCGTTCCGGTACCTGATGCGCTGGGGTCGGCCCCGCTATCTGCTGCACGGACACGTGGACACGTGGGACCGGCGCCAGACGGTGGAGACGGTGTACCACGGGACGACCGTCTTGAACATCAACCCGGTGACCGCGCTGACGCTGGACGAGTGAGGTTGTGCGTCCGGCGAGGCGACCGAGGGGCGGGGTGTATCCCCAGCGTGTGAAACCCGGATGTGCATCGCGAGATCTCAAAGATAGCGAAAAGGACTATGTGGCGAAACTACTACAGCGTTACATCGGTTGACGAGGCGCTTGAGCTATTGGCCCAGTTTGGGGCGCAGGCCCGCGTGATCGCCGGGGGTACCGACCTGATCATCGAACTGGAACGGCGCCAGCGGCCTGGCGTGGACGTGTTGATCGACATCACGCGCGTGCCCGGACTGGACGATATCGCTTTCGATGGCAGCACCTTCCAGTTGGGGCCGCTGGTCACGCATAACCAGGTGGTGGTGAGCCAGCCGGTCGTGAGCCGCGCGTTTCCGCTGGCACAGGCCGCTTGGGTCATCGGCGCGCCGCAGATCCGCAACCGCGGGACGGTGGCAGGCAACGTGATCACCGCCAGCCCGGCGAACGACACGATCACGCCGCTGTGGGCGCTCGGCGCCAGCGTCACCCTGCGCTCCGTGCGCGGTGAGCGTACCTTGAGCTTTGACGAGTTCTACCAGGGCGTGCGGCGTACCGCGATGGAGCCGGACGAGATGCTGACGGCGATCTCGTTCCCGGCGATGGGCGCGAACGAGCGCGGCATCTTCCTCAAGCTGGGGCTGCGCCGGGCGCAGGCGATCTCGGTCGTCAACGCGGCGGTGATCCTCGCCCTGGACGGGGACACGGTCACGGGCGCGCGCATCACTTTGGGGAGCGTGGCGCCGACCATCATCCGCGTGCCGGAAGCCGAGGCGGCGTTGCAGGGCGCGACCCTGACCGATGACGTGATCCGTGAGGTCGCCCGGCTGGCGGCGGAGACACCGGCCCCCATCGACGACGTGCGCAGCACGGCGGCCTACCGGGCCGAGATGTGCCGCGTGCTGGTCGCGCGGGCGCTGCGCGCGCTGCGTGACGGTGCCGAGCGCGAGGGGTGGCCGGAGGACCCCGCGATGCTGTGGGGCGCGGAACCCGGCCTGAAGCGCAGCCAGCTCCCGGCCCTGGTGCGTCATGAAGACGACGCCGGGGATACGATCGTGACGACGGTCAACGGGCAGACCTATACGCGCACCGGCGGCACCGACAAGACGCTGCTGCGCTTCCTGCGCGAGGATATCGGGCTGCCCGGCACGAAGGAGGGCTGCGCCGAGGGCGAGTGCGGCGCGTGCACCGTGTTCCTCGACGGCGTGGCGGTGATGGCCTGCCTGGTGCCCGCCCCCCGCGCCCACGGCGCGGAGATCGTGACGGTCGAGGGGCTGGCGCGCAACGGCGACCTGCACCCGATCCAGCAGGCGTTTGTCGAGACGGGCGCAGTGCAGTGCGGTTACTGCACGCCCGGCTTCCTGATGGCGGGCGCCAAGCTGCTGGAGGAGCATCCCCAGCCGACGCGCGAGCAGATCGAGCAAAGCATCACCGGCAATCTGTGCCGCTGCACCGGGTACTACAAGATCGTGGAAGCGTTTGAGATCGCCGCAAGACGGGCCGCCGTGCCCGATCAAGCCTAGCACGCGCAACGTGGAGGGCGTGTCATGACCCGCTACACCCCGGCGGAAGCCCAACCGAAGAAGAAGAGCCGCCCTCTGCTGCCGATCATCGGCCTGTTGCTGGCGGTATGCCTCGCGGTGATCGCGTACGTCGTGGCGCCGCCGTTGGTGGACCTGGTCGAGGACCAGAACATCCGGATCGCGCAGCAGTTCGAGCAGTTCCGCCGGGACTACGGCGAGAACAGCCTGGACTACATCGCCGCCGCGCTGTTGTGGCTGGTCATGCTGGCCCTGACGGCCTTTATCGTCGCGCTGCTGATCGGCAAGGACCCCAACCGCGAGGTGTTTGAATACATGGGGCCGCACCCCAGCGACAAGAAGGCCGTCGCGAAGGCCCGCCGCAAGGCGCAGAAGGAAGCGCGCAAACGCATCAAGCGGCGCGAGGCGCAGCGCAAGAAAGAACAGAACCCGTTTTAAAACCACCCGTGAACCCGTGCGCGAGGAGTTAGCAGCGTGGAAGAAAAGACTTTGATCCTCGGCCAGAACATCGGCCGTGTGGATGCCGTGGGGAAGGTCCTCGGTGAGACGCTGTACCCCGGCGACTTCGACCAGGAAGGCCAGTTGTGGATGAAGGTCCGTTTCACGGACCACGTCCACGCGCGGATCACCGCGATCGATACCAGCGCCGCCGAGGCGTATCCCGGCGTTGTCGCGGTGCTCACCGCCAAAGACGTGCCGGTGAACGAATACGGCCTGGGCATCCCCGACCAGCCGGTGCTGTGCGGGCCGGGGAGCAGCAAGCCCGGCGCGGACGTCGTGCGCTGCATCGCGGACCAGGTCGCCCTGGTCGTCGCGGAGACGGAGCAGATCGCCGCCGCCGCCGCCCAACTGATCGAGGTGACCTACGAGCCGCTGCCGATCGTGGACGATCCTGAGGCGGCCATGCAGGACGGCGCGCCACAGATCCATGAGGGCGTCCCGAACAACGTGCTGACCCATCACCGCATCCGTTTCGGGGATGTGGAGGCGGGTTGGGCGCAGGCCGAGGTCGTGGTGGAGGGCGAGTACCGCACCGGCTACCAGGAGCACGCTTACCTCCAGCCGGAGGCCGGGCTGAGCTACATCGACGCGGAGGGGCGCGTCACGGTCGTGGTGGCGGGCCAGTGGGCCCACAAGGACCGCGAGCAGGTGGCGCACGCGCTGGGGCTGCCGGAGGAGCAGGTCCGCATTATCTACCCCGCGATCGGTGGCGCGTTCGGCGGGCGAGAGGATATGTCGGTCCAGATCATCCTGGCGCTGGCGGCCTGGAAGCTGGGGCGCCCGGTTAAGATCGTCTGGAGCCGCGAGGAGTCGATCATCGGGCACCACAAGCGGCACCCGATGATCATCCGGGCCAAGTGGGGCGCCACGCGCGACGGCAAAGTCGTCGTGGCGGAGTCGCAGATCATCGCGGACGCCGGTGCTTATGCGTACACGACGCCGAAGGTGCTGGGCAACGCGAACTTGATGGTCAGCGGCCCGTACGCCATCCCGAACGTCAAGGTGGACACGATCGGCGTCTACACGAACAACATCCCGACCGGCGCATTTCGCGGCTTCGGCGGCCCGCAGGGCGCGTTTGCCGCCGAGGGCCAGATGAACAAGCTGGCCGAGGCGCTGGGCATGGACCCCGTCGAGTTGCGGCTGCGCAACGTGCTGCGCGAGGGCACGATCACCTGCACCGGATCGCTGCTGCCGCCCGGCGTGACGCTGGACCGCGTGCTGGAGGAAGGCGCGCAGCGCAGCGGCTATTGGGACTGCACCGACGGGCGGTGGGTCAAGCGCGCCGTCGAGCAGCCAGCCGACGGGGCGAAGCGGCGCGGCGTCGGCATGGCGATCGGGTTCAAGAACGTCGGCTTCAGCTTTGGCGCGCCTGAACAGAACTGGGCGACGGTCGAGATCCATGGCAACGCCGAGATCGAGCGCGTGGTCGTGCGCCAGGCCGGGGCGGACATGGGGCAGGGCGCGCACACCGTCTTCGTGCAGATGGCCGCAGATGCCGTCGGCGTCCCGGTGGAGAAGGTCGAGCTGATCGGCCACGACACCGCACAGACCGGGAACTCCGGCAGCTCGTCGGCCTCGCGTATGACGTTCATGGCCGGGAACGCGATCAAGGGTGCGGCGGAGATGGCGTTGCAGAAGTGGCAGGACGAGGAGCGCCCGGCGATCGCCACGTACCAGTATCGCCCGCCCGCCACGACGCCCTACGACCCGGAAACGGGCCGCTCCAACCCGAACTTCGCGTATGGCTACCTCGCGCAGTTCGTGGAGGTCGAGGTGGACCTGGAGACAGGACACGTCGACGTGACGCGCGTCGTGTCGGCACATGACGTCGGCAAGGCGCTCAACCCGAAGCTGGTCGAGGGGCAGATCGAAGGCGGCGTCGTGCAGGCGCTCGGCTACGCGGTGATGGAGAACCTCGTCACGCACGAGGGCCGCATCCTGAACCCGTACCTGTCCACCTACCTGATCCCGACGATCTGGGACATCCCGCGCGAGGTGAAGTCGGTCATCCTGGAGTTCGCCGACCCGCGCGGGCCGTGGGGCGCGCGCGGCATGGCCGAGATGCCGTTCATCGCGCTGGCCCCGGCGATCGTCGCCGCCGTGCACGACGCGACGGGCGTGTGGATCGACCAGATCCCGCTGCTCCCAGATCGGATGGTTCCAAAGCTGCGCGAGCATGGCCTCGGCGTTATTTGACGGCGCCCTGGTCGCGGTGCGGGGCGGCGGCGACCTGGCGACGGGCGTCGTCTACCGCGTGGTCAAGGCCGGATTCCGCGTCGTGGTGACGGAGCTGGCCCGCCCGCTCGTGATCCGGCGCACGGTCGCGCTGGCGTCTGCCGTGTTCGAGGGCCGGGTGACCGTCGAAGGGCTGACGGGCTGCCTTGTGCAAAGCCCGGCGGAGGTCCCGGCGGTCCATGCGGCGGGGGCGGTGCCCGTCCTGGTGGACCCGGACGGCGCCAGTTTCGCGGCGCTGCGGCCCGATGTGATCGTGGACGCGCGCCTCGCCAAGCGCCCGCTGGATACGGTGCCGGATGCCGCGCCGCTGGTTATCGGCCTGGGGCCGGGCTTCGAGGCGGGCGTGCACTGCCATGCTGTGATCGAGACGAACCGGGGGCACAACCTGGGCCGTGTGATCTGGCAGGGCGCGGCGCAGGCCGACACCGGCACGCCGGGGCACGTGCAGGGGCGCGGGCGCGAGCGCGTCTTGCGCGCGCCAGCGGATGGCACGGTGCAGCCGCTGGTCGAGATCGGTACACTTGTGACGGAGGGGCAGCCGGTCTGTAGTGTGGCCGGGCAGCCCGTACTGGCGCCCTTCGACGGCGTGGTGCGCGGCCTGATCCACCCCTCCGTGCTGGTCCATGCAGGGCTGAAGATCGGGGACGTCGATCCGCGCGGGGAGCCGTCTTACTGCCGGA
>CAZGLU010000081.1:0-5535 GCA_964526095.1 uncultured Anaerolineaceae bacterium
GATAATGAGCGGTGACTGGAGTTCAGACGTGTGCTCTTCCGATCTTCATCCTGCTGGACGCGGGCGACGCCGAGGACGCGCGCAGCGTCGAGAGCGACGTGACCAAGGGCGCGGCCATCTACCGGCTGCTGCGGGTGATGGGCTATGACGCCGCCGTGGTCGGCAACGGGCTGCTGCTCTCCTACGGGCCGGGGGTGCTCGCGCACCTTCACGCGGCGACCAACCTGCCGCTGCTGTGCGCCAACCTGCTGACACGGGACCTGCACCCTACCCCGGTGCCCGGCACGCTGCCCACGCGCATCATCTCCTGCGGCCCGGTCCGCATCGGGCTGATCGGCCTGACCACCGAGATCAAGGAAACCTACGAGCGGTTCTACGGCGTGCGCCAGCCGAACACGTTCGAGATCGCCCAGCAGCAGCTCAACGCGCTGCGCACACAGGGCTGCCAGGTCATCGGCGCGCTGTCGCACCTCGGCTACGAGCGGGACGTCGAACTCGCGGAAACGGTGCCGGACCTGTCGTTCATCATCGGGGGGCACTCCCACGCCCGGCTGGTCGTGCCGCGCGTGATCTACGGCGTGCCGATCTGCCACGCGGGCGACTGCGCGCGTTACCTGGGGCGCCTGGACCTGGTGCTCGACGAGCACGGCAAGCTTCAGGAGTGGAGCGGCCAACTGCTGCCCGTGCGCCCGGAGCTGCCCGCCGACGAGGAGGCCAGCGCGGCGTGGACCCTGATCCAGCAGGACGTCGAGCGCAAGCTGGAGCTGGAGATCGGGGAACTGACCGCGCCCGCCGACCGCGCCGACGATCGCCTGTCCGCCGCCGGGCAGATCGTCGCGGAGGCGCTGCGCGAGCGGGCCAACGCCGACGTGGGGATGTGCGTCAGCGGCCACCTGCGCCAAGGGCTGCCGCAGGGCTGCATCACGCTGCGCGACCTCGTGGCCGCGTGCCGGTCGGCGGTGAACCCCGGCGTGGTGGACGTCACCGGCGCCCAACTGTTGCGCGCGCTGGAGCACGGCGCGGACCCCGACGTGTGGCACCGGCGGCCCCGCTCAATGCTCGGCAGCCTGATCGGCGTGCTCCAGACGTCCGGGCTGCGCTACGACATCGACCCGGCGGCGCCCTACGGCAAGCGCGTCAGCAACGTGCTTATCGACGGGCGGCCCGTGGACCCCGCCGCGACCTATCGCGTGGCAGCCACCGACTTCGAACTGCGGCCCCCGCGCGGGTACTTCCCCGACCTGAGGGCGGACGATGTCACGCTGGACGTTTCGCGCGTGCTGCGCGAGGTGTTGCAGGACTACCTGCACCGCCACTCCCCGCTGACCCCGCCGGGCGCATCACCGGACCTGGAAGCCACCCATGCTGAGCCGGGCAGCAGCATCGGTCCGGGGACGCCGGGGGACGGGGCAGCGCCGACGCCGAACCCCAGCCCCACGCGGCCGCTGGACGACATCGCAGACCGGCTCACGTCGCCGGACTGAACACGACGCGAATCATTCAAGAGTGTGGGGAAAAACCGCAGCGCCGGGCTACAGGCCGTGCATGCGGCGCAGCAGCGCCAGGTCTTCCAGCGCGCGGCCCGCGCCGACCGCCGTCGCTACGAGCGGGTCCTCGGCACGGTAGGCGGGCACGCCCACAGCGCGTGTTACGTACTCGTCGATGCCGCGCAGCAGCGCCCCGCCGCCGGTCAGCACGATGCCCCGGTCGATGATGTCCGAGGCCAACTCCGGCGGGGTCTTCTCCAGCACGGACTTCGCCGCGCCGACGATCGTGGCGAGCGGCTCCTCGATGGCCTCGACCACCTCGCTGGTGGTCACAGTGATGGTACGCGGCAGGCCGCCGACCTGGTCGCGGCCCTGGATCTCCATGCTCAATTCCTCGCCGATGTCCACCGCCGCGCCGATCTGGATCTTGATCGATTCGGCGGTCGGATCACCGATCACGAGGCTGTACTTACGGCGGATGTAGTTGATGATCGCCTCGTCCAGGCGCATACCGCCCATGCGCACGCTGTCCGCCACGACGATGCCGTTCATAGCCAGCACCGCCGCCTCGCTGATGCCGCCGCCCAGGTTGAGGACCATATTGCCCGCCGGGGTGCTGATCGGCAGGCCCGCGCCGAGCGCCGCCAACAGCGGCTCCGGCAGCAGGTACGCCACGCGCGCCCCGGCGCGGATCGTCGCCTCATGCACGGCGCGCTTCTCGACGCTGGTCACGCCGTAGGGCACGCTGACCATCACCTCCGGCTTGCGGGTGCGCATGCGTCCGGCGATCTTACGCAGGAAGTAGCGCAGCATTGCCTCGGTAACTTCATAGTCCGCGATGACGCCGTCGCGCAGCGGCCGCACCACCTCGATGTGCTCCGGATGGCGCCCGTACATATCGCGCGCCTCCTGCCCCACCGCCACGACACGCTCATCTTCGATCGTGAGGCCGACCATCGACGGCTCTTGCAGCACGATCTGATTGTTGGCGTACACCATCACATTAACGGTTCCGAGGTCAACGCCGAGTTTGCGTAAAAAAAGCGCCATATAGGAACACCTTCTGCCTGTGGAGCGATTCACGCTACCGCAATCCAAGATTGTAGCTTACCATACCGCGCCCCGCCCGGCTAGGCGAAAAATCACGGGCCGCCCAGGGAACAGCGGCAACAAAAGGGGCGGCCCGTAAGCCGCCCCACCTGATGCGTCATGGGAGCAGGACTTAGCCCGCCCCGTTGTTCTCGTCCTCCAACACGCGGATGCGCTGCCCGCTGGCCTCGACGCGGCGGCGGATGCGCACGGCGATCTCCGCGCGGCGCAACTCCTGGGCGATCTCGGCACGCTGCTGCTCGGTGGGCTGCGCCGCCATCAACTGGCGGGCACGCTCCCGCGCCGCCTCGACTTGCTCCAGGTCGATCGCGGTGACGGACTCGGCGTCGTCGGCCAGGACGGTCACCTTGTCGGGCCGCACGTCCACCACGCCGCCATACACCACGAAGCTGACGATGTCCTCGCCCTCCACGACCCGCAGCTCGCCGTATTCCAGCGTAGTCAGCAGCGGGGTGTGGTTGGGCTGCACGCCCATCTCGCCCTCACTGGGGGGCTGGATGACCTTCGTGGCGTTCGTCGTTTGGTACTGCTCGCGCACGCGCGATACGACTTCCACTTCCATCGGCATTGACCGGCCCCTCCCGCTAAACGGACTCCGCCTCGGCCTGGGCGTAACGCTCCTGCACCTCGTCGATCAGCCCGGCCATGTAGAACATCTGCTCCGGGATGTGGTCCAGCTCGCCGTCGAGGATCATGCGGAACCCGCGCACCGTCTCCGCCACCGGGACGTAACGCCCCTCGCGGCCCGTGAACTGCTCCGCCACGAAGAACGGCTGGCTGAGGAAGTACTGGATGCGCCGCGCGCGCGCCACGATGATCTTGTCCTCCTCGGATAGCTCGTCCACGCCGAGGATCGCGATGATGTCTTGCAGGTCCTTGTACCGCTGCAACACCTGCTGGACCTCGCGCGCGGTGCGGTAGTGCTCCTCACCGACCACCAGCGGGTCGAGGACGCGGCTGGTGCTCGCCAGCGGGTCTACCGCCGGGAAGATGGCCTGCGCCGCGATCTGGCGGTCGAGCGCGATCGTGCCGTCCAGGTGGGCGAACACGGCGACCGGCGCCGGGTCCGAGTAGTCGTCGGCGGGCACGTACACGGCTTGAAGCGACGTGATCGAGCCGGTCCGCGTGCTGGTGATACGTTCCTGAAGGTCGCCCATCTCCTGCGCCAGCGTCGGCTGGTAGCCCACCGCCGAGGGCATGCGGCCCAACAGCGCCGACACTTCCGAGCCGCTGAGCGAGAAGCGGAAGATGTTGTCGATGAACAGCAGCACGTCGCGGCCCTGGTCGCGGAAGTACTCGGCCATCGCCAGGCCGCTGAGCGCCACGCGCAGGCGCACGCCGGACGGCTCGTTCATCTGGCCGAACACCATCGCGGTCTGGTTGATCACGCCGCTCTCGATCATCTCGTTGTAAAGCTGCGTGCCCTCGCGCGTGCGCTCGCCTACGCCCGCGAACACGGAGAACCCGGCGTGCTCCTTACCGATGGAGCGGATCAGTTCCATGATGATCACGGTCTTGCCGGTCCCGGCGCCGCCGAAGATCCCGGCCTTGCCGCCCCGACGGAATGGGGCGATCAGGTCGATGACCTTGATGCCCGTCTCAAACATCTCAACCGTCGTGGCCTGCTCCTCAAACGGCGGGGCGGGGCGGTGGATCGGGTAGTACGTCTCCGCCTCGACCGGCCCCTTGCCGTCGATCGGCTTGCCGAGCACGTTGAAGATGCGGCCCAACACGTTCTCGCCCACCGGCACCATGATCGGCGCGCCGGTGGCGTAGGCGGGGATGCCGCGCTGCAGCCCGTCGGTGGTGTCCATCGCAACGGTGCGCACCTCGTTATCGCCCAGGTGCTGCTGAACCTCCAGGATCAGGTCATCCTGCCCGTCCCGGGGGACGCGGATCGCGTCGTAAATATCGGGGAGCGGTGCCTCTGGCGGAAAGCTCACGTCGACCACGCCGCCCAAGATCTGGGAGACGACGCCCTTCACTTCTTCTCGTGTGATTGCACCCATCCTGCTTCCTCGCTGTCCTCGGTCTAGAGGCGGCTAGCCCTGATCCAGGGCCTCCACACCGCCGATGATATCCAGGATCTCACTGGTGATGGCCAACTGACGCGCCTTGTTGTAGTCCAGCGTGAGCATCTCGGCCAGCGTCTCAGCGCTGGACGAAGCGTTGCGCATGGCGACCATGCGCGCGCTGTGCTCGCTGGAGAAGCTCTCACGCAGCGCCTGCAAGATCTGAAGCTCCGTGAAACGTGGCAGCACCTCGTCCAGGATGGCCTCGGCGCTCGGTTCGTAGGTGTAGATACGGTGCTGGTAGCGCACCTCCGGGCTGGGCTGCACCAGATCGCTCACCGTGGACCGCGTCGTTTCGAAGGGGCGCAGCGGCAGCAGGTGCAGCACACGCGGGCGCTGCGTCATCGTGTTGATGAAGTGGGTATAGGCGATGAAGACCTCGTCCACCGCGCCGCTCAGGAACTCGTCGAAGATCGCCCGGGCGATCGGCGCGACGTCGGCCAGCTCCGGGTCGGCGGGCAGGTTCGAGAACTCCGCGATGATCTTCTGTTCCTTCAGGAACGCCGCCGCCTCGGGGTCCGCCTTCTGCCGCGCGATCCAACGCCGGATCAGGTCGCGCCCCTTGCGCCCGACGGTGATCCATTGCACGGGCCGCTCGTACTGCTCGACGAAGGTCTGCGCGCGGCGCACGATGTTGATGTTGTAGGCCCCGGCCAGGCCACGGTCGCCGGTGATCAGCACGACCGCCACCTGCCGCGGATTGGGCCGGACCTCCAACAGCGGGTGCAGCGGCACGCCCCGGCTCTGGGCCGCGACGTTCACCAGCACGTCATAGGCATACTGCGCGTACGGGCGGCTGGCCATCACGGCGTTCTGCGCGCGCCGCACGGCGGACGCCGACACCGCCTCCAGGGCGCGCGTCACCT
>CAZGLU010000081.1:5545-10072 GCA_964526095.1 uncultured Anaerolineaceae bacterium
CTGGTTGATGTTCTGCACCGAGGTGATGCGGCGTTTGATCTCACGTGCCGTAGGCATGGGCGATCCTCCTCCCCCTGAGCCGCGCGGCGGCTACGCCGTCGCGCCGACCGGCTCGGCCGTCTGCGCCCATGTCTCGTTGAACGCGTCCACCGCATCCACAAGCAATCTCTCGATCTCGTCGGTGAGCTTGTAGTCCGCCTCGACCAACTGCTGGCCGAAATCCGGGTAGTTGCTGTGGAAGTACGCCAGGAAACGCTCCTCCCACTCCTTGACCTGCGCCACCGGCACGTGGTCGAGCTTGCCGCGCGTGCCCGCCAGCAGCAGGGCGACCTGATCGCCGAGCGGCGTGGGCTGGTACTGCGGCTGCTTGAGCAACTCTTGCAGGCGCATGCCCCGGTCAAGCTGCTGCTGCGTGGCGCGGTCCAGGTCGGAGCCGAACTGCGCGAACGCGGCCAGGCTGCGGAACTGCGCCATGTCGAGCTTGAGGCGGCCCGCGATCCGGCGCAGGATCGGGCGCTGCGCGTCGCCACCCACACGGCTCACGCTCAGGCCGGTGTTGATGGCGGGACGGACGCCCGCGTAGAACAGGTCGCTTTCGAGGTAGATCTGCCCGTCGGTGATCGAGATGACGTTGGTGGGCACGTAGGCCGACACGTCGCCGAGCAGCGTCTCGATGATCGGCAGCGCCGTCAGGCTGCCGCCGCCGCGCTCCTCGGAAAGCTGCGCCGAGCGTTCCAGCAGGCGGCTGTGCAGGTAGAACACGTCGCCGGGATACGCCTCACGTCCCGGCGGGCGGCGCATCAGCAGCGACACCTGACGGTAGGCCCAGGCGTGCTTGGACAGGTCGTCGTAAATGATCAGGGCGTCCTGGCCGCGCTCCATGAAGTATTCGCCCATGGCGGTACCGGCATACGGGGCGATGTACTGCAACGCGGCGGGGTCCGAGGCGGACGCCACCACGACGATGGTGTAATCCATCGCGCCGTATTCCGCGAGCGTCGCCACCACCTGCGCCACCTGCGCGCGCTTCTGGCCGATGGCGACGTAGATGCAGATGACGTCCTCGTCCTTCTGGTTGATGATCGTGTCGAGCGCGATAGCGGTCTTGCCCGTCTGGCGGTCACCGATGATCAGCTCGCGCTGGCCGCGACCGATGGCGAACATCGCGTCGATGGCGCGGATACCCGTCTGCAACGGGCGGTACACGTTCCGGCGCTCGATCACGCCCGGCGCGATACGCTCGATGGGCAGGTACTCCGTCGCCCGCAGCGGCCCCTTGCCGTCCACAGGGCGGCCCAGGGCGTCCACCACGCGCCCGATGAGGTTATCCGTCACCGGCACGGAGATCACGCGGCCCGTACCGCGCACCTCATGGCCCTCCCGGATCTCGGTATATTCACCCATGATGATGACGCCGACATTGTCTTTTTCCAGGTTGAAGACCATGCCCATCACGCCGTTTTCGAACTGGACCAACTCGGAGGCCCGCACGTTGTCCAGGCCGACCACACGGGCGATGCCGTCACCGACTTCCTCAACGGTCCCGACCTCAACGGCTTTCAGCTCGCGCTCAAAGCTCGCGATCTGTTCCAGCAAGCCCTTGGTAATATCGTTTGTTAGCTCCGCCATGTACGGTTGTCTCCTTGAAGCCTGGGGATCCTCGCTTGTGTCCGAACAAGTGTACCGGCTAAAAATAGTTTCATCTAAAAGCGAAGTGCAGGCGCCGGCTGAGTCCCACCTGCGGGAGGCGCCAGCGGACGGCATGAGGTGACGAAGGGAAGCGCGACGTCCTTTGTTAAGAATAGTACAATTACCTCAAAAAATCAAAATTTTATAGGCTTTTTTCTGGTTTATTTGCGCTGCCCCGTCCCGATCTGGCGGCGGCGCTACTCCTCGTCGTTATTCTGCTCCGGGTGGCGACCGGCCAGCCGCGACACCTTGCGCCCGCCGCCCAGGCTCACGCTGCGCTGGTACGCCGCCCAGATGGCGCGGGCGATCACGGTGCGCAGGCTGCCCTTCTCCAGATGGTAGATCGCCTCAGCCGAGGTGCCGCCGGGGCTGGTGACCTCATTGCGCAGCATCGCAGGGTGCAGCCCGGACGCCTCGGCGTACTCGACCGAGCCGCGCATGGTTTGCAGCACGAGCCGCTCCGCCACGTAGCGCGAGAAGCCCATGTGCACCCCGGCGTCGATCATGGCCTCCATGAACAGGAAGACGTACGCCGGGCCGGTGCCGCTGAGGGCCGTCGCCATGTCGAGGTAATCCTCGTCCTGCATGTAGATCTCGTCGCCCAGGGCTTGCAGCAGCGCCTGGGCCAGCCTGCGCTGTTCCTCCGGGACCTCCGGCGTGGCGGTCCACACGCTGATGCCCTGCCCGATGCGTGCGGGGGTGTTCGGCATCGCGCGCACGACATACGGGTTCGCCAGCCCGTCGGAGATCACCCGGATCGGCACGCCCGCAACGATGGACAGCACCAGCGAGCAGGTGCGCGCCCCGACGCGGATCTCCGGCAGCACGGTCTCCAGCACCTGCGGCTTGACGGCCAGCACGAGCAGGTCCGCCTGGGTGGCGGCCTCCAGGTTGTTGGTCGTGTGGCGCACGCCGTACCGCGCGTGTAGCTCCTGCCCGCGCTCCACGCGCGGCTCAGAGGCGATGATCTGCCCCGGCTCGACCATCTCCTGCTTGATCAAGCCCTGGATCATGGCCTCGCCCATGTTGCCGCCGCCAATAAAGCCGAGCGTGAGATCCTTGAACATCCGTCACTCCTCTACGGGACAGGTTATGGGACAGGCCCTACGCGCGTCTGCCCGGCGCAGGGCAACCGGCGCTTGCCTCCGCAACCGGGGGCGGTAAGATACGATCACCGCACGAAGACGAGGCATAAGTATGGCACAGGGTCCAAGAATTTCAATCGCAGCCCTATGGCGCTGGGGGCCGGTGCTCGCGCTCATGGCGCTGATCTTCGTCAGCTCCGCGCAGCCGAAGATCGAGCAGCCTGACGCCGGGGCGGTCTACTTCTCCGGGCTGATCCCGATCTTCGCGGACGGGTGGGACTTCGCCATCAAGAAAAGCGCCCACGTCGCGGCCTATGGGCTGCTGGCGGCGTTGCTGTGGCGCGCGCTCCGGCAGGAGCGCCGAACCATCGGGCAGGCAGCCCTGCTCGCGCTCGCGATAACGGCGGCTTACGCCATCTCGGACGAACTGCACCAATCCTTCGTGCCCGGCCGAAACGCCTCGCTGCTCGACCTCGGATTCGACATGGCCGGGGCGATCCTGGCCCTCGCCCTGCTTGTACGCCGGGCAGCCCGGCGCGGCCCGCTCAGCGCAGGTAGTACGTCATATGCTGCAGGTGCGCGACCGGGTCCACGTGCTGCACGTACACCCCCGGCGGGACCGTCAGCGTGATCGGCGCGTAGTTCAGGATGGCGCGCACGCCCGCCTCCACAAGCTGATCGGCCACGCCCTGCGCCTCCTCGGCGGGCACCGCGATCATCGCAACCTGGATCCCCTGGCGCTGGATCTCGTCCTTCAGACGCTCCATCGGCAGGACCTCAAGGTTGTTGATCCGCTCATGAATGCGGTCGGGCGAGTTGTCGAACAAGCAGGTGACCTTAAACCCGCGCGGCTCAAAGCCCCGGTAGTTCGCGACCGCCCGGCCCAGGTCGCCGATGCCAACCACCGCGACGGGCCATTGGCGATCGACCTGGAGGATCTGGCGGATCTGGTCGTAGAGGAACTGCACGTTGTAGCCCGTGCCTTGCTTGCCGAACTCACCGAAGTGGGACAGGTCTTTACGGATCTGCGCGGAGCTGATGCCCAGGCGTTCGCCCAACTCGTGGGATGAGGTGTATTCCTTGCCATCCTGTAGCATCCGGTTGAGCGCGCGCAGGTAAATGGGAAGCCGACCAATGACGATATTCGGGATCTCAGGTGTGTTGGTTGCCATCAGGGGTTGCCACGGTCCGCCCCGCCCCCGCCGGGAGCCGAGGCCGCCGCTTCCTCCTTTCGATGTGCCTGGCCCAAACCAATGCTGCTGTAAGTGTGAATAGTAGAACAATACTAGCATGCTTGTAGCACAAACACAACGCCGCGCACGGCAAATCTGTGACCGGCTCAGGGTGGCGTCCGGGCGCCTGTGTCGCTAGCCGGGTTCGGGGCGCGACGCCCGCCATACAGGGCGGATTTGCCCCTCACCGCCCCTTGCCCAACGCCTGCCCCACGCCCGTTGTGAAGCGGCGGACGCGGATGCTATCATACGCGCATGCACACGCCGCACCGCTCCTACTCTGGACGGCCAACCGCCGTGACGCGCCGCCGGTTCCTCGAACTGGCCGGGCTGTCGTCTGTGGCGGTGGGGGTGACGTGCGTCACCGGCGCAACCGGCTACCTGGCGCTGAGGCCGCTCCGAAGCAGCGCGGCCACGCCGAAGCCCTCCCCCACCCCGCGCCCGCTCAGCCTGAAGCAGATCGACCGCCCGCCGATCATCCGGCGCGCCGAGTGGGAGGCGCGCGAGCCGGACCACACTGC
>CAZGLU010000082.1:0-3726 GCA_964526095.1 uncultured Anaerolineaceae bacterium
CTGGACGCGCTACGGCGAGATCCAGCGCGAGCCGCTGCCGAGCGCCGTGGCGGGCATGCTGTTCGCCGGGTTCTGGATCAGCCTCGCGCTCAGCCTGCTCGACTTCGCGTTTTACCTGATGGTCACGGCCAAGCAGCGCTCGTTCACCTTCGGCGTGCTGCGCTCGCTCGGCTGGAACGCGGGTAACATCTGGCGCCTGCTGCTGATCGAACAGATCGTGCTGATCACGCCCGCGCTGCTGATCGGCAGCCTGATCGGCCTGGGGCTGGCCTACTTGCTGCTGCCGTTCCTGGCGCTCGTCGGCGGTGAGACGCTGCGCGTCCCCTGGTTGAGCCTGGGCGGGATGCTCGTCGCGCTGGTGCTGTCGTTCAGCGTGCTGATGGGCGTCGCCGCCATCTACCTGCGCCGCATGAGCGTGAACCAGGTCCTGCGCCTGGAAGGTGAGTAGCGGTGCCAGAAGAAGGGCGGGCTGAAAACGGGCGGGTTTGCAGACCCGCCCCTACACGACGCGACGAGACGTGCTTTTCTCCCCTTCCCTCCGCTCGCGTGGGGGATGGGGGGCCACACCCGCCCCATCACTACAACATATTATGAGGACATGCTTTTCTCCCCCTCTCCAACTTGATTGGAGAGGGGGCCGGGGGGTGAGGTCCGACCCGCCCCTACGACGATCGATGACGCTGGCGGCGCGCGAGCGCCCACAGCGCAAGAGGGTACAACGATGAGCCAAGCAGCAACACGCCCGGAAAGCCTGTCCGGATCGGCGGACGGCGAGCGCCCGATCTTCATCGAGTGCGAGAACCTTGTGAAGATCTACAAGATCGCGGACCTGGAGGTGGTCGCCTTGCAGGGCCTGGATCTGCTGGTCCGCCAGGGCGAGATGATGGCCCTGGTCGGCCCGTCCGGCTCCGGCAAGTCCACGCTGATGAACATCCTCGGCGGGCTGGACTTCCCGACAGCGGGCCGCGTGCGCGTGGGCGACTACAACCTGTTGGAGATGTCGCGCCGCGACCAGGTCCGCTACCGGCGGCACATGGTCGGCTTCGTCTGGCAGCAGACGGCCCGCAACCTGCTGCCGTATCTCACCGCCGTGGAGAACGTCGAGCTGCCGATGGCGCTGGCCGGGTTCCCGGTGGCTGAGCGCCGAGAGCGCGCGGCGGACCTGCTGGAGCGCGTCGGCCTGGGCGACCGCCTGAAGCACCGCCCGGACCGCCTCTCCGGTGGCGAGCAGCAGCGCGTGGCGATCGCCGTGGGCATGGCGAACCGTCCCGCCCTGCTGCTGGCCGACGAGCCGACGGGCGAGGTGGACAGCCACTCCGCCGAGCAGATCTACCAGTCCTTGCGCGCGCTCAACGAGGACTTCGGCGTGACCGTGATCATCGTCACGCACGACATGACGGTATCCACCCGCGTCGATCGCGTCGTCGGCATGCGCGACGGGCGGACGAGCACCGAGATCCTGCGGCGGCGCGAGGGGGATGTCGCCCTGTACGAGGAGGAATACGCCATCCTCGACCGCGCCGGGCGGCTGCAACTGCCCGAAGCCTACATCGAGGCGCTGGACATGGAGGACCGCGTCCGCCTGCGCCTGAACGAAGATCATATCGGCGTCTGGCCGGAGCACACCGCCCGCCGGGAACAGGGTGTGAATGGCCGGGAGGAGCAGTCGTGATGGTGAACGGGACCCGTTCCTTCAGCACCGGCCTGGAGCCGGTCATCAGCCTGTCGCACGTGCACCGCGTCTACCACCTCGCCGGGGAGGACATTCACGCCGTCAACGATGTGACGCTGGACGTCTGGCCCAACCAGATGACGGCCATCGTCGGGCGCTCCGGCTCCGGCAAGACGACCCTGCTCAACCTGATCGCCGGGCTGGACACCCCGACCGACGGCGAGATCTGGGTCCTGGGGCGCAACCTGGGCCAGATGGACGAGGGCGAGCGGCTCGAGATGCGCCTGCACAAGCTCGGCTTCATCTTCCAGACGTTCGGCCTGATGCCGCTGCTCAGCGCGCGGGAGAACGTCGGCGTGCCGCTGCGTATGCGCGGTGTGGACCCGCACGAGCGCGAGGCGCGCGTCGATGAGGCGCTGGCCTGGGTCGGGCTGGCCGACCGCGCCCACCACCGTCCCTACGAGCTGTCGGGCGGCGAGCAGCAGCGCGTGGCGATCGCGCGCGCGCTGGCCGAGGGGCCTTCGCTCGTCCTGGCCGACGAGCCGACCGGCCAGTTGGACACGCGCACCGGGCGGCGCATCCTGGACCTGCTGCGGCGCCTGGTCGAGGAGCGCGGCGTCACGCTGCTGATCGTCACACACGACCCGCAGGTGATGGCCGAGGCGGATGTCGTCCACGAGCTGCGCGACGGGATGCTGGTCGAGACGCGCGTCAAGTCGGGCGTGGCCCTGCCGGGCGCCTGAGCACCTTGAACCGGCCACCCGGCGCCGCGCGAATGTGAGGCGGTCATGAACCGACCCGGTGCCTGTTACCTCGCTCCCCTGGCCCTTCCCCTCGTCGGGATGCGGCCCGCCTGCGCTTTTGCCCACCGCGTCCCGCGTAGGGGCGGGTTTGCTAACCCGCCCGTTTGGTTCCCCTTCCCTCCGCTTGCGTGGGGGAAGGGGTCAGGGGATGGGGGGCCAGCTCGCCCCATACGCGCTAAGGGGCGAGCCGCCCCCGGCAGGGTTACGCGATGCGTCTGGAACTGACGCGGGGCCGTTTGGCGCTGGCCGCGCTGCTGGTCGGCGCGGTCGTGCTGCTCGGCGCGGCGGTGCTCGGAGCCACGTCGGGCACAGGCTCCACACGGCTCAATTACAGCCCGCTGGCGACCGCCACCCGTGCCCCGACGCCGGTCGCCGCTGGCGCGCTGCCGGGCGGTGCGTCCCCTGACAGCAGCTTCGTGATGGTGCAGGGCATCGTGGACCGGCGCCTCGTCGTGTGGCTGCTGGCCGAGGGCGGCGCGCCCCGCGAGGTGGATCGCGGCGTCAAGCCCTGGCCGTTGGTGCCCGACCCCGCTGGGCAGGGTGTCGTCTACCGCACCACCCACGCCCTGATGGTCCTCGACGTGCGCGCGCGCCGGTCGCACATCGTCGCGGAGCTGCCGGAGGACGGGGCGATCCGCGCGCTGCAATGGTCGCCGGACGGGTCCGCGCTGGCCTACGTGCTGGAGCAGGGCGGCCAGCAGACCGCCTACACCGTGCGACGCGGTGGGGATCAGCCGCCGGTCGCCATGCTGGAAGCGCCCGCCGGGCTGCCGCTGGACGTGGCATGGCTGGCCGATGGTCGGCCCGTGGTTGTTTCGATGGGCGTCGGCCCGGTCGGTGGGCTGGAGGCGCACCGGCTGGCGTACGACCCCGCCACGGATGAACGCGTCCTGCTGCCCCCCGATACGCCGCTCGTACAGCCGCATGCGCCCTGGCGCTCCCCGGACGGGCGGCACCAGCTTTATTCGCTCGCTTCTGCAGATATGGTCGGGTATACGAGCGGCTGCCGGACCGGGGCGCTCGGTTTGGCCGGGGAGGAATGGGTCTACCTGGCGCTCCTCGGCGGCGGGTACGAACGCCAGCAGGCGTTCAAGCTGCGCGACGTCGTGCTGGACCTCGCGCTGTGGCTGCCGGATGGCCGCGTCCTGATGCGCGGCGTGGCGGACGAGGGCTGCGCGCCCGGCGCCAGCGGGATCTACGTCGCGCGCCTGGGCGAGGAGCCGCGCCAGTTGATCCAGACCGGCCCGTTAG
>CAZGLU010000082.1:3736-10051 GCA_964526095.1 uncultured Anaerolineaceae bacterium
CGTGGTGTGGGGCGCCGCGTTCGACCTCAGCCCGGACCGCATGTTGATCGCGTGGGCCAGGAACGACGTGGCGGCGCGGGAGGCGAGCATCCATCTCACCCCGGTCGATGGCGGTCCGTCTGCGCTCCTGTTCGCGGCCCCACCCCCGCCGGACGATGCCCCCTTCGCCTTCGAGGACACCACCGCCATCCTCGACTTCGTCTGGCTGCCTTGACCCGCCCCGCCGCCCGATCTCGTAGGGGCGGGTTTGCAAACCCGCCCCTACATGACGTACCTTTCCTCCCCCTCTCAAACTTGATTGGAGTGGGGGCCGGGGGGTGAGGTCTGCATCGAAACAAAAACGGCCCGCCCAGGTGGGCGAGCCGTCGCTCGATGTCTGCTCCGAGGCGGGTAAGCGTTACTCGAGATGCTGCGCGATCTTCGGTTCCAGCGCGGGCAGCGGCATGTAGCCCGTGATGCGCTCGACCGGCTTGCCGTCCTTGAACAGGATCAGCGTGGGGATCCCCATGATGCCGTACTGCATCAGGATGCCCTGGTTGGTGTCTGCGTCCACCTTGCCCACGCGCATTTTATCGCTGTACTTCTCAGCCAACTGGTCCACCAGCGGCGCGATCATGCGGCACGGCGCGCACCACTCCGCCCAGAAATCGATCAGTACGGGCGTCTCTGATTGCAGGACTTCCGTTTCGAACGTCGCTTCGGTGATCTCGAAGGTCTTCTCACCCATCCGTGGCTGCTCCTCTGCTTTAGGGGATTACCGGCGCGTATCTTCCCAGTTTGCCCACTCGCACTTGCTGGTGGGAAATACTTTGCCACCAAAATATACCATGTTCGATGCCAAAAGGCTATGCCGGGTTGCCCCCTGAAAAGGGTTCTTATGCCTTTCTTGCGCCCGCCCGGCGGCACGCTGATATGCTTTGACGCTGGCCGGTCCAGATGCTATCATAGGATCGCGTTAACCGTGTGACTAATGGAATTTCCTCGCGTTAGAGTGCGTGTTGGAGTGTAGTTCGGTTATTGGGATTGAGGGCAAAATGCCATCCGACGTTCCCCCTATCGAAGCGGCACCTGCTCCTGCCGAGGCGAATGACCTGCCGCGCCGGACCGCGCGCCAGGAGCAAATTCTGTCGCTGATCGTGCAGGAGTACATCCGCGACCCGCAGCCGGTCGGCTCGAGGACGCTGGCCGAGGATTTCGGGTTGGGCATCAGCAGCGCGACGGTCCGCAATGAGATGGGTGTATTGGAGCAGCACGGCCTGATCTACGCGCCGCATACCTCGGCGGGCCGCGTGCCGACCAAGAAGGGCTATCGCTATTTCGTTCACCGCTTGCTGCGCGACGTGCGGCTGCCGCCCAACGAGCGGCGGCGCATCGCACGTGAGTTCGACCGCGCGCCCGCCGACCTTGAGGAATGGATGCGCGCGGCGGCGGTCGCGCTCTCGCGTACGGCGCAGTCGGCGGCGGTGGTCACGTTGCCCCGCGCCCCGGAGAGCCACTTCAAGCACCTGGAGCTGATCGCAACCCACGGGCGGCTGGTGCTGATGGTGCTCGTGTTGCGCGGCGGCAGCGTCCACCAGCAGATCCTGACGCTGGCCGAGCCGGTCCCGCAGGACGTGCTTTCGCACACGGCCCAGATCATCAACCTGTCGTTCGGCGCGCTGACCGCTGAGGAGATCCGCCACAAGGCCCGCACCCACGCCAACCCGCTCGCCCGCGAGGTGGCCGAACTCGTCGCGGACGCGATGGCCCAGGCTAACCAGTCTGCCCGCGACGTGTACCGCTACGGCCTCAGCGAGATCCTGCCCAAGTTCAGCGACGACGAGGCACAGCAGGCGGTGCGCGTCCTGGAGGAGCGCGGCGTGCTGGACGACCTGCTGTCCGAGACGCTCGCCCCCGACCAGCCCGACCTGCGTGTGGTCGTGGCCGGGGAAGGGCGCTGGGAGGAGTTGAGCCACCTCAGCATGGTGATCGGGCGCTACGGCACGCCGGAGGCGCGCGGCGCGTTGGGCGTGCTCGGCCCCACCCGTATGCGTTACGGGCGGGCCATCAGTGCCGTACGCTACGTCGCCCACCTCATGTCCGGCCTGCTCGACGAGGTCTTCCGCGAGAGCTGAGCGGCGGTTTTCGGGCCGCCGCTCCCCCTGGGATTCTATAATTCTCCAGCGTTTTACTAACGAATTTCTATTACTCATCGGATACACTACTCATGCTGCGCTGAGACGCAGCATTCTATGTTCGCATACGGAGGTGAGCAGAGTGGACGGGGAAACCCAACATCCGAACGAGGAGGTTCGGGCTGATTCCGTAGCAGATGAGGCCGACGTGCCGGAAACGAGCACGCCGGATGCGCCGGAGCAGGAAAAGCAGGAACCGAATGATGATCAGCCCGGCGCATCAAGCCTGGAGGAGGAACTTTCGTTGCAAACTCAGCTAGAGCAGGCGAATGCCCGCGCCGAAGATTATCTGGACAGCCTGCAACGCGAGCGGGCGTCGTTCCAGAACTACAAGAAGCGGGTCGAGCGCGAGCGTTTGGAGCACAGCCAGCAGGTCGCGGCAGACGTGTTGACCAAGTTCCTGCCGGTCTTGGATGACTTTTACCGGGCGATGGAGGCCATCCCCCCGGAGGAGCGGGATCAATGGTTTGAAGGTGTGTCGCTGATCCTGCGCAAGCTGGAGCGCACGCTGGCTGACCAGGGTGTGACCGAGATCGAGGCGCTGGGACAGCCCTTCGACCCGAACTTTCATGAGGCGGTGGGTGTGGACGCCGACGCCGACGCGGAGAGCGGGATCATCACTGAGGTGATGCAGCGCGGCTATCAACTTGGTGACCGGGTGCTGCGGCCCGCAATGGTGCGTGTGGCAGGTTAGGGCCGCGGCACGAAAGATCGGTTTCATAGAAGACATTCAAGGATCTAACTAACCACAGCAAGAGGTGAGGCACATGGGAAAGATTATCGGAATTGACCTCGGTACCACGAACTCGGCGATGGCCGTCATCGAAGGCGGCGAGCCGACCGTGATCCCGTCAGCCGAGGGTGGGCGTCTGATCCCGTCCGTGGTGGCCGTGAATAAGCAGGGTGAGCGTCTGGTGGGGCAGTTGGCCCGCCGCCAGGCCGTGATGAACCCTGAGAACACGATCTTCTCGATCAAGCGCTTCATGGGCCGCAAGTTCAACGACCCTGAAGTGCAGAAGGCCCTGGGGGTGGTGCCCTACAAGGTGAGCGCCGCGCCCAATGGCGACGTGCGCGTGCAGATGGGCGACAGGACCTACAGCCCGCCGGAGATCTCGGCCATGATCCTGCAAAAGATCAAGGCCGACGCAGAGGCGTACCTGGGCACGGAAGTCACCCAGGCCGTCATCACGGTCCCGGCGTACTTCAACGACAGCCAGCGCCAGGCGACGAAGGACGCGGGTAAGATCGCGGGCTTGGAGGTGCTCCGTATCATCAACGAGCCGACGGCATCTTCCCTGGCCTATGGCATGGACAAGAAGAACGACGAGACGCTGGCCGTCTATGACCTGGGCGGTGGTACGTTCGACATCTCGATCCTCGACGTGAGCGAGGGCCTGATCGAGGTGCGTTCGACCAACGGCGACACCTTCCTGGGCGGCGACGACTTCGACGAGCGCATCATCAATTGGCTGGCCGACGAGTTCAAGAAGGAGCAGGGCATCGACCTGCGCAACGACCGGCAGGCGCTCCAGCGGCTCAAGGAAGCGGCCGAGAACGCCAAGAAGGAACTCTCGACCACGATGACCGCCGAGATCAACCTGCCGTTCATCACGGCGGACGCGTCCGGCCCGAAGCACCTGAACCTGACGCTCTCGCGTGCGAAGCTTGAGGACCTCGTGTCCGACCTGATCGAGCGCTCGATCGAGCCGTGCCGCCGCGCACTGGAGGACGCCAACCTTAAGCCCAGCGACATCGATGAGGTCTTGCTGGTCGGTGGTATGACCCGTATGCCGGCGGTGCAGGAGGCGGTCAAGAAGTTCTTCGGCAAGGAGCCGAACAAGAGCGTGAACCCGGACGAGGTCGTGGCGATCGGCGCGGCGGTCCAGGCGGGCGTGCTCGGCGGCGAGGTGAAGGAAGTGTTGCTGCTCGACGTGACGCCGCTGACCCTGTCGATTGAGACGTTGGGTGGTGTGGCGACGCCTCTGATCGAGCGTAATACCACCATCCCGACCAAGAAGAGCCAGATCTTCAGCACCGCGTCCGACGGGCAGACCCAGGTCGAGATCCACGTGTTGCAGGGCGAGCGTCCGATGGCGGCGGACAACAAGACGCTGGGCCGCTTCATCCTGGACGGCATCCCCCCGGCGCCGCGCGGCGTGCCGCAGATCGAGGTGACCTTCGACATCGACGCGAACGGCATCCTCAACGTCACGGCGCAGGACAAGGCGACCGGGCGCGAGCAGAAGATCACGATCACGGCCAGCAGCGGCCTGAGCGATGCCGAGATCGAGCGCATGATCCGCGAGGCGGAGAGCCACGCTGCGGAGGACGCCCGTCGCCGCGAGCAGGTGGAGATCCGCAACCGGGCGGACAGCCTCGTGTTCACCGCCGAGAAGACCCTGCGCGACTACGGTGAGCAGGTTCCGGCAGACACGCGCCAGTCCGTCGAGAGCAAGATCGAGGCGGTGCGGAAAGCGATGGACGCCAACGATATGGACGAGATCAAGCGCACGTCGGAGGAACTGGGTCTGGCGATCCAGGAGATCGGCGCCCGTATGTACGAGACGGCGGGCGGCCCGGCGAGCGCAGCCGGTGATGGCGGTTCGGGGACGAGCGGTGCCGGTCCCGATGAGGACGTGATCGAGGGCGACTTCACCGAGTCGTAACCGTCACATGCGAATGGACAGCGCAGCGGGCGCCGTGTGCCCCTGCGCTGTTTTGCTACCTGTGGAGCGGGGAGCAGCCGTGTCCCCCTCGCCATGAGCGGGCGAGGGGCCAGCAGCAGGCGGAGGACAATCGCCCTTTCATGGCGGGCTACAGTACGTTAGAATGTGGCCGATATGAGGAACAGGGGTAATGGAACGCACAATGCCACGCGACTACTATGAAATCCTGGGCGTGCCCCGCAACGCCAGCAAAGACGAAATCAAGAAGGCGTTTCGCGCCCTGGCGCGCCGCTACCACCCGGACGTGAGCGACGCGCCCGATGCGGAAGCACGCTTCAAGGAGATCAACGAGGCTTATACCGTCCTGTCGGACGACAATAAACGCGCGGCATATGACCGTTTCGGCCACGCCGGTGTGAACGGCGGCGCCGGTGGCTTCAGCGGCGGCTTCAGCGGTGGGTTCCCCGGCTTCGAGGAGATCTTCGAGGAGTTCTTCGGCGGCTTCGCGGGCACGTCCCGGCGGCGGCGTAACGGCCCGATCCAGGGGCGCGACCTGCGCTATGACCTGACGATCGATTTCAACCAGTCCGTTTTCGGGGCGGAGATCGACATCGACGTGGCCCGGCGCGAAACCTGCGACGAGTGCCGTGGCAGCGGCGCCGCACCGGGCACGTCCCCACGGCGCTGCCCGGACTGTAACGGCACCGGGCAGGTGCGCCAGGTGCGCCAGTCGTTCCTGGGCAGCATGGTGAACATCACCGACTGTGCGCGCTGCCGGGGCACGGGCGAGATCGTCGATACGCCGTGCCCGCAGTGCCATGGGCAGCGCGTGGTGCAGAAGGTTCGCACACTGACCGTGACCATCCCGGCGGGGGTTGACGACGGCACGCAGATCCGGCTCAGCGGGGAAGGCGAGCCGGGCCAGCGCGGCGGCCCTCCTGGCGACCTGTACGTGGTGCTGCACGTCACGCCCCACGAGTTCTTCAAGCGGCGCGACAGCGATATCATCCTTGAGGTGTCGATCAACGTCGCGCAGGCGGCGCTGGGGGACACGATCGTGGTGCCGACCGTGGACGGCGAGGAAGAGGTCGTCGTACCGGCGGGCACTCAGTCGGGCAAGGTGATCCGGCTGCGGGGCAAGGGCGTGCCCAAGCTGCGCCGCGACGGGACCTCAGCCGGGCGCGGCGACCAACTGCTGGTGCTGACGGTCGACGTGCCGACGAAGCTGACCAAAGAGCAGCGCGAGCTGTTCGAGAAATTGGGCCGCACGCTGGGCACGGAGGTCGTGCCGCAAAAGGCGGGGCGCGGTTTCCTCGACCGGGTATCGGACTTCTTCGGCGGGGTGTAGCCGCCCGCCATGGTGAGCGAGCGTTTGACAGAGAAATGGGCAACTCAGTTTCCCATTTCTCTTGCGCGTATCACTTTGAGGAGGAGGACAGATCGGAAGAGCACACGTCTGAACTCCAGTCACGAGA
>CAZGLU010000083.1:0-10042 GCA_964526095.1 uncultured Anaerolineaceae bacterium
GATGGAATCTCGTGACTGGAGTTCAGACGTGTGCTCTTCCGATCTCGGCGCGGAGCTGGGCGTGCTGCTTGCGCTGGCAACCCTCGCCAAGCTTACGATGGGCCTCATGCCGCTGCTGCCGGGCGTCGCGGCCCTGCTCTACTACCCCTGGCGGCGTGGGGCCGTCTGGCCGCAGGTGCTCGAATTCGTCAAGGCTTACGGGCCGCCCCTCGTCATCGCCGCGCTCGTCGTCGGCCTGATGTGGTCCCCCCTCGCCATACCCGCCTTCTTCGCCCGGAACAGCGACGAGCCGTTCGTGCTGGTCGATCCGTTCAACGTGCGCTCGTCGGCGGACGAGCCAGCCGGTCCGCTCCAGTATCTCAGCGAAACCCTGCCGCTCGTCTACGAGGTCACGTCGCGCTGGCTGGTCTTCGCCCTGGTCGCCGCCGCAATCTACGCGCTGCTGGCGCTGGCGTGGGACCGGCGTTTCGCGCGCAACAGCGCCTATATCCTCGCCTGGTTCCTGCTGATCGCCGGGCTGACGCTGGTCGGCGCGCGGCTCAGCACGCTGCGCTACGTGATGCCGCTCGGCGTCCCCGCCGTGCTGCTCCTGGCGGGCGGCGCGTCCAGCCTGTGGCACGTCCCCGTGCCGTATGTGCGGCCAGTGCTGCAGCTCGTGCTGACCGCCGCCCTCGTGGTGTGGGCCGTCGGCTTCGCGCTGCCCTTCATCCGCACCGACCTGACCGACCCCGACAAGCTGGATTTTTCCAGCACCAACTGGACCGAGTACCAGAGCGGCTACCTGATCGCGGATGACGCGGTGCGTGACGCCGCCGCCGCCCTGAACGCCATCGAGCCGCACCCCAAGCTCGTCTACGCGACCTGGTGGCTGTGTCATCTGATGTACTTCTACGCCGACGACCCCATGACGTGCCTGGACTACAGCCGCCCGGTTCAGGACCTCGCCCCCGCGCTCGAAGCGGAGTTGGGGCCGGATCAGGTGGCCTACGTCGCCTCCGCCGGGTACCAGCCGTTCCTGGACCGCATCCCCGGCCTCTGCGCGGAGTCGATCGGCGTCTTCGACCGGCCCAAGATCCGCAGCACTGCCTGGGACGTCAGCCTGTGGCGCGTCTGGTGGGGCTGCTAGGCCGCGCATCGATGGGGCGGCACGGCGCGCAAAGGCCGGTATAATCGGGCCGAGTTTCGCCGCCATCACCGTCACGAGGGATCCCGTGCGCGTCTTCCAGCTTCCATCCCCGTCCACCCGGTTAACCCGCCGCTGGTGGCTCAGGCTCCTGCTCGTGGATGCCGCCATCGTCGCCATTGCGTTCGGCGCGATCCAGTTGATACCCGTCGCGCGCGATAACCCGCCGGTCGTCCGCGAACCGGAGTGGGACGCCGAACGCACCCGCGCGCTGACGGTCCAGGCGTGCTACGACTGCCACAGCAACGAAACCGAGTGGCCGTGGTACGCGCGCCTCGCGCCTGCGTCGTGGATCATGGCCTACGACGTGGCCGAGGGGCGTGAGGACCTGAATTTCTCCGAGTGGGACCGCCATGCGCAGCCAGCCGGTGACCCGGACGATCCCTTCGCGCCGGACCCGCTGCAAGACCGTATCGAGGACGAGATCCGGTCGGGACGCATGCCGCCGGGTGCGTACCGCCTGCTCAACCCGAAGGGCCGCCTCACCGACGAGGAAAAGGAGGCGCTGATCATGGGCCTGCGGCGGACGGTGGAGGCGAACACCGCCGGGAACTGAGGCGCCGCCTGCGCCCCGAACGGCGTCCGGGATCGCCTGGGCGATGATGCTTCGGGCGAGTTGGATGCTCTGGGCGGGTTTGGAAACCCGCCCCTACATAATGCACTGAAACGCGCCTTTCTCCCCTCTCCAACCCAGACCGGCTGAGGGACCGGGGTAAGGTTTCACCCTCTAATCGGATTATTGCGTTAAACCGTACGTTCCCAACATGACATGCCTTTTCTCCCCTCTCCAACTTGATTGGAGAGGGGGCCGGGGGGTGAGGTCCCTTTGCCCTCCTCCCACACGCCCGGTACACTAGACATCACACAAGGCATCCATTGATGCCGGAGGAGCGCCCCGCTATGAGCTTCCAAGACCTGCTCGCCAACGCGCAGCAGCACCCTGATACCGCCGATTACCACACCCTGCGCATGGCTTACGCGCGCTCGCCGGAGTACGCGCCGTACGTGCACGACCTGGAGGGCGTCGAGCGCCTGCGTGACGCGCTGCAATGCGGCGACCACGAGGCGGCGCTCGTCGCTGTGGGCCGCCTGCTGGCCTTCAACTACCTGGACGTCGAGGCGCACATGGCGGCGGATTACATCTACACCGTCCAGGAGGACGCAGAACGCTCGGCGTTTCACCGGACGTTTGCGCGCGGCCTGATCGACGCGATCTACCACACCGGGGATGGCCGCAGCCCTGAGACGGCCTTTATCGTTCTGAGCGTGACCGAGGAATACCTGCTCCTGCGCCTGCTGGGCCTGACGCCGAGCGGCCAGCGCCTCGTGGTGCAGGACGGCCACGAATTCGATGCCTTCGACGTACGCGACCAGAACGGCCAGGAGCAGCAGGTGTATTTCAACATCGACCTGCCCCGGCGGTGGCTGGAGCAGCAGACGCGCGATCAGCCGCCGCCCGTGACGTCGGAGGAACTATGAACGTTGAGATGATCCAGACGCTGCACCGCTACAACCAGGCGCTGTATCGCCGCTTGTGGGACAGCATCGACACGCTGGACGAGGCGGACTTCGTGCGCGAGTTCGACTATTCCCTCGGCTCGGTGCGCAACCACATGGTCCACCTGATCGGCGTCGACCGGCGCTGGCTGGCCTGCCTGCACGGGCAGCCGTTCCCCCCGTACCTGCGCACGGAGGACTACCCGACGCGTGCGACCGTCCGGCCCGTCTGGGACGAGACGGCGGCGCAGGTCGCGGCCTACGTGGACCAGCTTGACGACGCGCAGCTTGGGCGCGTGCTGCACTTCACGACGCGCTCCGGCCCGCACACCAATCGGGCGTGGGAGATCCTGCTGCACATGGCGAATCACGGCACGGATCACCGCTCCCAACTGCTGCGGCTGCTGCACGACCTCGGCGCGCCGACCTTCGAGCACGACCTGGCGGGCCACCTGTGGGGCCTGGAGGAGGCCCAACGGTAACCGCGCCGCGTGGTCGTTGACACCGCCCCATAAGCACAGCGGCCCACGTCGGACGCGGGCTGCTGGACGCGGGCTGCTGCTGGTCGCCGGACGCTCGCGTGAGCCGCCAACGGGCTATGCGCCTGCGGGCGCATCCTCCGGCAGCATGAGGCCGAGCATCGCGGCCAGCCCTGCCGTCGTGCTGCGAACCGCCTGCTCGAAGTCCAGCCCGACCCGAAGTCGCAGCGCGCGGTAGGTCAGCGGATTGAGCACAGCTTGAGCGAAGCGGATCGTCGCCTTGTCGGGCGCGGACGGCAGGCTGCGCAGCACCGTGTCGGCCAGCGTGTTGCCCGCGGCCTCATAGTTCGCAACTGCCGCCGACAACGCCCCCGACTCATCCTCCAGCCTGTAGCCGACCCAGACGAAGCTGATCATCTGTTCGTGAAGCTCAAAGAGCCTCCGCACCAGGCGTTCCACCCGTTCGGCGGGGTCCGGCACCGCGAGGAACTCCTCCGGCGCCGGGATCTCAAGCCGCTCCGCGACGTGGTGCGTACAGGCGCCGAACAGCGCCTCACGGGTCGGGAAGTGCTTGGTCAGCGTCGGCAGCGCGACGCCCGCCTCCTCGGCAACCGCCGCCAGGGTAGTGATGCCCTGCCCGTGCATCCGTACCGCCGCCTCGACGATGGCCTGGCGGGTGCGTTCGGCGTTGGCCGCCCGGCGGCTCGAATTGTACGTGCGTGCCATGATCCTATCGTCCTTCTCTTTCCCTGATACCATTTTATTATATTCAATATATGAATACCATAATTAAATAAGCGCGCTTTGCAGGTTTTTTACCGGCCTGTCCTGGGCCGGGGACCTGCGAGCGATCCCCGGCCCCCAGGGCGGGCGCTCACCCGACGCGGGTCAGCGTGCGCGTCTCGCGCGTGCCGCGCAGATGCGCCACGTCGGCCAGAGCCTGCAAGCGGATCTCGGCGGTCGAGCGGATCGCGGCCAGCGGCTGCACCGGCTCGGTGATCAGCAGGGCCGAGCGCCCGCGCGTCACGAAGTTCCACAGCCATTGGACCAGCACCAGCACGCGGTTCTCAACGTCCACCTGGTACATCAGATGGACGATCGCCCAAAGCTGCCACGCGACCCACCCCGACAGCCGCAGCCGCCCGATCTCGGCCACCGCCGCGCCGCGTCCGATCGTCGCGAGGCTGCCCGGATCGCGGTAGTGGAATGGTGCGGAGGTCCGGCCCCGGAGCTGCTGCCGGATCGCGCGCCCTGCGTAGCGGCCCTGCTGGATCGCCACCTGCGCCACGCCGGGGAGGGGCGCGCCGGTCTGATGCGTGAAGCTCGCCAGGTCGCCGAGCACGCTGATCTCCGGGTGGCCCGGCACGGTCAGATCCGGCCCGACCACGACGCGACCCGCCCGGTCCACCTCGGCCCCGGTCGCGCGGGCGAGCGCCTGCCCCAACGGCGACGCCTGCACGCCCGCCGCCCACAGCACGGTCCGCGCCGGGATCTGCTCGCTGCGCTCGCCGAGCGCGAGGCGCACGCCTTCCGGCCCGATGTCCGTGGCCCGCGCGCCGGTCAGCACCTGCACGCCGAGCCGTTCCAGGGACGCGGCCGCCCTGGCCGACAGGCCCGGCCGGTACATCGGCAGGACGCGGTCGCCGCTCTGGACCAGGATGATCCGCGCCTGCGACGGGTCGATGTGGCGGAACTCGTTCCGCAGCGTGTCACGGGCCACCTCCGCCAGCGCGCCCGCCAGCTCAACCCCGGTCGGACCGCCGCCGATCACCACGAAGGTCAGCCACGCGCGGATCGCGTCCGGATCGTCCGACCGTTCGGCTGCCTCGAAGGCGGAGAGCACGCGCCGCCGGATCTCGGTGGCATCCTCGACGGTCTTGAGGCTCGGTGCCCAGCGCCGCCACGCGTCATTGCCGAAGTAGTTGTCGCCCGCGCCCGCCGCCACGATCAGGCGGTCGTAGCGCACGGCGCCATCGCGCAGGATCACGCGGCGCCCGGCCACGTCGAAATCGATCACCTCGCCGAGCAGCACGCGGGCGTTCTTCTGGCGCTTCAACACCCGGCGCAGCGGCGTCGCGATGTCGGCGGGCGACAGCTCGCCGGTGGCGACCTGGTACAGAAGCGGCTGGAACAGGTGGTGGTTGCGGCGGTCGATGAGCGTGATGGTCACCGGCGCATCCTTGAGCTGCCGCGCCGCGTTGAGTCCGGCGAATCCCCCGCCGATGATGACGATGTGTTCCTGCATGGCCCTCTCTCCGCGACGAACGGCGTTCGTCCTGTCCTGCGCGGCTGGCGGGTGGCGTCAGGCCGTGCCAGCACGCGATATGTACTTTATATTGAATAGAATGATATTATATTGAATATAGCATGTCAATCACTTTTGCAGATCCTTTATTTTCTCGCCTGGGCAGGTCCCCAGGGCAAACAAAAAGGCGGGCCGTGTGGCCCGCCGCGTGTCGTTTCATTGATGGGGTGTGGTGAGAGCGCCGGTGCGCCCCTACCCCACGCCCTCGTTCAACAGCGTGCGCACGGCCTGCACCGCCTCCCCACGCGGGGCGGTGATCTCTTTGCCGTCATGCAGGCGCTTGAAGTTGACCACACCGCGCTGGATCTCGTCCGGGCCGAGGAACGCCACCACGCGCGCGCCCTTGCGGTCGGCGTGCTGCACCTGCTTGCCGATCGACTTCTTCGGCTGCATGAACGCCTCCGTGCGGACGCCGCTCGCCCGCAGTTCACTCGCCAGCCTGAGCGTCTCGCCCTGCAATTCCGGCCCGAAGACCGTCACCAGCACCTCGACTACCGTCCCCGTCAGGTCGGGCGGGTAGAGGTCAAGCTTGTCCATCAGGTCGATGATGCGCTCCACGCCGAGGCTCGTGCCGGTCGTCGGCAGGCTCTGCTTGCGGAACAGGCCGATCAACTCGTCGTAGCGCCCGCCGCCCGTCACGCTGCCGAGGTTGTCCGGCTTGGTGATGATCGTCTCGAAGATCGGCCCGGTGTAGTAGCTCAGGCCGCGCACCATCGCGAAGTCGATCCGCACGTTCTCCGCCGGGACGCCGAGCGCGTCCAGGTAGTCGGCCATCTGCTCCAGCTCGTCGATGCCGCGCTGCGCCGGCTCGATGCCGTCCAGCAATCCGCGCAGGTAGCCCAACGACTCGCGTCCGCCCTCGCGCCGTTCGAGCAGCTCGAACATGCGGCGGATGGCGTCCTCCTCGATCCCGCTGCGGCGCAACTCCGCCGCCACGCCCTCCAGCCCGATCTTGTCCAGCTTGTCCACGCTGCGATACAGGTCGCCTAACTGCGCGTCCGGCACGCCCGCGTAGATGCCGATCCCGGTCAGGATCTGGCGGTGGTTGATGTTCACGCTGAAGTCCGCGAAGCCGAGCCTGCGCAGCACGGTCGTCACCACGCTGACGACCTCGGCATCCGCCGACGGGTCCTCGACCCCCACGATGTCCGCGTCGCACTGGTAAAACTCGCGGTAGCGGCCCTTCTGCGGGCGCTCGGCGCGCCACACCGGGGCGATGTGGTAGCGGCGGAATGGCAGCAGCAGGTCGTTCTCGTGCATCGCCACGTAGCGGCTGAGCGGCACCGTCAGGTCATAGCGCAGCGCCAACTCCTCCTTGCCGCCGGGGTGCTGCGCGTGGAAGATCAGCTTCTCGGCGTCCTCGCCGTACTTGCCGAGCAGCGTCTCCGCCATCTCCAACACGGGCGTCTCGATCGGCTCGAAGCCGAACGTTTTGAACACGTCCGTGATCACGCCAAACACATATTGGCGCTTGAGCACGTCTTCCGGCAGGAAGTCGCGCATCCCCTTGGGCAGCCGGGCGTCGATCTTAGCCATTCCTCACTACTCCATCGTTCATCGTGGGCCGGTTGGTGTGCGGCACGGTCCGGGCACAGGCAAACAAAAAGCGTGGCGTCTCGTGACCACGCTTTATTCTGCGTCGCACGGGGTCGCCAGTTTATGCGGTTCGGCTCGCGTGATGGTGCTCGCGCGGCATGGTGGCAACCTCCCTCGTTCGGTACCCCAGAGTATAAGCCGCTTCCCGGCGGATGTAAAGGCTCCGAGAAGCCCGCTCAAGAGTGACGATCAAGCCTCGGCTCAGGAGGGGCAGCCACCGGGGAAGCGCCTTCAGCACTAAGGGGGATCACCCTTCCCGGAACTTGGCATACACCAGCATATCGCGCAGGGTGCCGTCCACGCCGCGCATCAGACGCCGCAGCCGCGCCTCCAACACGTACCCCGCCCGCTGCGCCACCGCCGCGCTGCGCTCGTTGCGCACGTCGCACCGGATCTCGATGCGCTGCGCGTCCAGCATGTCGAACGCGAACTCGGTGATCGCCTTCACCGCCTCGGTCATATACCCCTGCCCGGACAGGCTCGTCCGGATCCAGTACCCGATCTCGAAGCGGGGCACGCTCCAGTCGATGTTGTGCAGCCCGCTCCCGCCGACGAAGCGCCCGTCCCCCTTGCGGAACAGCAGCAGCGGCAGGTTCTCACGCGTCAGCCAGGCCGCCGCCCCCTGACGGTAGTGGGCCTCCGTTTCCTCCGGCGTGGGCGCCGGGTGGACCCACGGCATCCACGGCTCCAGCTCGGCCAGCGATTCGTGGATCGCCTCGTTGGCCGCCGCACCATCGCCGGGACGCGGCGCGCGGATGATCAACCGCTCGGTTTCCAGGTGATCGGGGAAGTTCAGCAGGATCGGCTTCTGGGGGCCAGACATGGGGACCTCGCTTCGACAGGCGCACGGGATAACCACTCCGCCTTCATTGTACCGAATTGGCACGGGATTGGCGTGTAGCTTCTCATCCGCAGGCCGAACTTGTTGACATTTTTTAGATACACACTAAACTTATTCGCAAGGTCTAACGGTCGGCACCGTTCATCAGATAGCAGGATCACACGTGAAGCGCCTTAACGTCACCGCCAACCTGGTTTGTTCCTGTGCATGCTTGAAGCCTCGTTTGGTGTGTGGCCTGCTCCCGCATCCGTAACTGCTGCCCGTTAGCTGTTTACCCTGTCGAGAAAGCCCCGGTCACACGCCGGGGCTTTTTTGTTGCCACTCTCGTCACGCTTCAAGGAGGAAAGATGAGTCCGGTTTACGATGAAATACTGGCTGCGAACGAAGCCTACGCCGCCAACTTTGGCGAATACGGGGCGCTCGCGGTACCGCCCGCGCGGCAGGTCGCCGTGCTGACATGCATGGACGCGCGCCTCGATCCCCTGCGCTTCGCCGGGCTGAACCTGGGCGATGCACACATCATCCGCAACGCGGGCGGGCGCGCCAGTGATGACGCGATCCGTTCGCTGGTGATCTCCTACAAGCTGCTCGGCACGCGCGAGTGGTTTGTGATCCACCACACCGGCTGCGGCATGGAGACGTTCACCGACGAGGACATGCGCAGTTTGCTCGCCAGCAGCCTCAAGCCCGCGACCATGGACGCCAGCGGCTGGCGCGACACCGGCGAAGGCCCCGGCTCGACCGAGGGCGAGTTCATCGACTGGCTGACGATTCGGGACCAGGTGGAGAGCGTGATCGCGGACGTGAAGCGCCTGCGCCATCACCCGCTCGTCCCGCGTGACATCGCGATCTACGGCCTCATCTACGACGTGAAGACCGGGCGGCTGATAGAGGTACCCCAGGCGACGGCCATCGGCAAGGCGTCGTCCTAGCACGGCAGGCGGGGCGCCGGGGTCAGGTGACGAGCGGCCCCGGCGCGCCCTCCGCTTCCTCCCGAAGGCCGTGCGGCGTGGGCAGCCCGTCGATGCTGATCAGGTTGTGCCGCGAGCGGTAGGCGATCAACCCCTCCGGCCCCTTCTTCTCGGCCCAATCAAAGTGATGCGGGCGCTCGCCCACGTACTCGTACAGCGGCACGCCGAACCCGCAGGACGTCTGCACGCGGTGGATATCCGCCACGATGATCTGGCGGACGGCGGGGAAGTCCCCAAACTGCGCGCGCAGGTCATCCCATTCCGCGTCGCCGGGCAGCGCCGGACGCCCCATGCCGTACAGCCGCAGGATGTTCGGCGGCCCCTCGAACGCGCAGAACATGAACGTGATGCGTCCGTTTTCCAGCACGTGCGCCGCCGTTTCGTTGCCGCTGCTGATCATGTCCAGGTACATCACCCGGTTCGGTGACAGCACGCGAAAGCTGTCCAGCCCCTTCGGCGAGAGGTTGACGTGCCCCTCGGCGCTCAACGGCGCGCTGGCGACGAAGAACAGGTGCTGCCGCTCGATGAATTCCCGGTGCTTCTCGTTGATTGCGTCGTAGACTTTCGCCATGAGGGTCCTCGATGTGTAGCTTGCGGAAGCACTCGCCAGACCGGTTACCCAACCTGACTCAAGTTCGGACGTTTGATCCAGTCGCCCGTCACAAAAGCGTAGATGTCGATCCCATCATCAAGATCCGGCCAGTAGATCTGCTCGGGATAAAGCTCGTAGTTCGCTCGCTGTTCAGGGGTTGCCTGCTCCAGCCACGGAAAGAACGCCAGCGGCATGCTTACAATCCGGCTGTCCCGCAATGTGATCCAGGTACGCCCTTCGCGGATTTCGAACGAAACGGCCTCACCTTTCTTCTCAAGTTTACCTACCATGTCACCCTTATACTACACCTTCTACCGGATCACCTCCGCCAGCGCCCCGGTTTTCACCACGTCCAGCAGCGCGTCGAGGGCGGGCTTGAGCGCGACGTCGTGCGTGATCATGCGCAGGGGGATGCCCGTCGCCACCTCGACCGCGCTCAGCACGTCCATTGCGGCCCCGGTGCCCGCGCCGAGCCGCGCACCCGGCTCCTGGCGCAGCCGCAGCTCGACCGCCTGGAACGCGCACAGCAGCTCGACGGCGACCACCCGCTGCGCGTTGGCGACCACCTGCGCCGCGTG
>CAZGLU010000084.1:0-4300 GCA_964526095.1 uncultured Anaerolineaceae bacterium
GGTGCCGCTGGCTTCTTTGGGGCGGCGCGGCGTGTTCAGCCACACGTCGATGCCCTGCGTCAGGTAGCGCGCGATCGACATATCGTAGTTTTCGAGGAAGACGATGCTGTGGCGGAACTCCGGCAGTTCGGCGGTCTTGACGATCTCCTTGATCAGCTCCTTGCCGGGGTGATCGTGCGGGTGCGCCTTGCCCGCGAAGATGAACTGCACGGGCTGGTCCGGGTTGTTCACGATCCTCGCCAGCCGTTCCTTGTCGCGCAGGATCAGCGTCGCGCGCTTGTACGTGGCAAAACGCCGGGCGAAGCCGATGGTCAATGCGTCCGGGTTCAGGGCCTCGCTCGCGCTCTCGATCTCGGCTTGCGTCACGCCGCGCGCCTGAAGCTGCTCCCGCAGGCGCTGCCGTGCGAACGACACCAGCCGCTCGCGCCGCCGCTCGTGGGCGCGCCACAACTCCGCGTCGGGGATGCGCTCCACATCCAACCAGATGTCCGGGTTATCCGGCTCATCGCGCCAGGCCGGGTCCAGGTAGCGGTCGTACAGGTCCGCCATCTCGCGGCTGATCCAGGTCTGGATGTGGATGCCGTTGGTGATGGACCCGATCGGGATCTCATGCTCCGGCACTTCGGGGTAGACCCACTGCCACATCGAGCGGCTGACCGAGCCGTGAAGCTGGCTGACGGCGTTGGTCGCGTGCGAGAGCTTGAGCGCCAGCACCGGCATGCTGAACAGGTCGAAGCCGCCCATGTTCTCGCGCCCCAGGTCGTGGAACTCCTCGCGCGTCAGGCCCAGCTCGGTCCACAGGTAGGCGAAGTGCTCGTCGATCAGGTCGTAGCCGAAGCGTTCCAGCCCGGCGGGCACCGGGGTATGCGTGGTGAACAGGTTGCCCGTCGCGCAGATGTCCGCCGCCTGCCAGAAGTCCAGGCCGGGGTTCTCCTTCATCATCAGGCGGATGCGCTCCAGCGCCAGGAATGCGCTGTGGCCCTCGTTCATGTGGCACACCGTCGGGCGCAGGTTCAGCGCCTCCAGCAGCGTCATGCCGCCGATGCCGAGCAGGATCTCCTGCCGGATGCGCGTGCGTTTGTCGCCGCCGTAGAGCCGGTCGGTCAGGTCGCGGATGTCGTCGGGGTTGTCGCTGTGGTTCGTGTCCAGCAGGTACAGCGTCACGCGGCCGACGGGCACCTTCCACACGTACACCTTCGCCTTCGTCGTGGCGATCGGCACCTCGATGACCAGCGGCGTGCCGTCCGCGTTGAAGACCTGCTGCACGGGCAGGTTCGAGTAGTCGTTGATCGGGTACGACTGCTGCTGATAGCCGTCGGCGTTCAGGTATTGGTGGAAGTAGCCCTCCTCGTAGAGCAGCCCGATCCCGACCAGGGGCAGCCCCAGGTCGGACGCGCTCTTGAGGTGGTCGCCGGAGAGGACGCCCAGGCCGCCCGAGTAGTTGCGCAGGCACTCGGTCAGGCCGTATTCCATCGAGAAGTACGCGATCGACGGGCGCGGCATCTCGCCGTAGTGGCGCCGGAACCAGGTGCGCGCCTCCGCGCTCATGTACGTGTCGAAGCGGGCACAGACGCGGTCGAGGTTAGCCATGAAGGCTTCGTCCTGCGCCGCGCTTTGCAGTGCGTCCTGGCTGATCAGCCCCAGCAGGCGCACGGGGTTATGCTCCGTCTCCTCCCACAGGTCGCGGTCCAGGCGGCGGAACAGCGCTATCGCCTCATGATCCCACGACCAGTACAGGTTGTAGGCAAGCTCGCGGAGCCGTTCGAGGCTTGGAGGGAGGTTCGGCGTGACCTCCACCGTTGCAACAGGCTTAACCATGCTTCTGCTCCTGTTGTGTTCAGGTTCCTGCGTGTACGCGTCGGCAGCGAGGATCGGGGAGTAAGGGTGGCGCCGCCCGGAGGCATCCGCACCACCGATCGACGGACGCTGCCGCGTACTATCCCACCCAGGGGTACGCAGTGCGATTTCAAAGTCAGTGTCAGCTTAGCATAACAGGCGGCGGGTGTTTTGCCAATTGCACCGCTTCCACACGGCCCCGCCACCCGCGCGTGGCTTAACGGCGCCGCACCCGTACCGTGCAAAAAGGGCCGAGACTGAACAGCCCCGGCCCGTGCGTGTCAGCTCGCGTCCCCTGGCGGGCGCACTGCGCTAGGCGTCCCCGCCATCCAGCGTCATCAGGTAGGCGACCACGTCGTTCAGGTCGCTCTCCGGCCATTCGGCATAGCTCGGCATGTTGGCGTCCTCGAAGCCCTCCGGCTTGTGGGCGTCCGGCTCAACGAGCGACTGGTGCAGGTATTCCTCCGCGCTCAGGCCCTCAACGCGGTCCCCCGCGACGTTGGCGACGTTTTGCAGCGAAGGCCCGACCACCGTTTCATCCGAATCGATGGCGTGGCAGCCCGTACAGTTGTCCGCGACGAGTTGCTCGCCGTTCTCGGCGTCACCCTCGCCGCTGGTGGCCTCGTCCAGCGCGCCGGCGACCTCGGTCGCCGCACCTTCAAGCTCGTCACCCGCTTCGTCCAGCGCGTCCGCGGCCTCGGTGGCTACCTCTCCCACCTGTTCTTCGACGTCCGTATCGGCGTCACCATTATCATCATCATCCCCGCCGCACGCGGCGAGGCCCAGGCTGAAAACCAGCGCCAGCATTAAGAGCAGATAAGCCCAACGGTTGCGTTTCATGCTCCGTGTTCCTCCTTATTGCACCTTCATTACACCCTCAAAAATCGACCTCTCGCGAGAGGTCCGGGGTTCGATGCTCGAATGCGATGCCGCCTCTCGGTTGTGTGAAGGCGGCGTTAGTCAGAATATAGCAACGGGCTTAAGTGGTGCCAAAGCACGCGCGGCGGGCAGGCGGGCGCGGGATTTTGGCAGTAGGAAAGCCCGCCAAACGCCACTATAATGAGTGAGCCGCTGAAAGGAGGCAGGACGTTGAGCCGTCTTCCAACGACCTTTGAGGACGCGATCCCGATCATCCCGCGCGACCTGTGCGACGCGGCGTTGGCGCAGGCGCGCGCCGATTTCCGCGCACGGTACCCGTCGCCGGAGCAGGTGTGTTTGATGCCGATCCTGCGCGGTGGGCGCGTCTTTGGCGACGCGCTGGGCGGCGTGCCGAACCCGATCCGCATGAGCTATTACCGGGATGGCCAGCGCCTGCCGGAGCCGGTCTGCCTGCAAAAACCCGACCCGGCGCGTATGGTGGACGCGCGCGGCGACACGCTGCCGGTGGTCCTGGTCGAGGGCGTGATCGAGACGTACGCGACGATCCGCGCGACGGTCGAGACGGTCGAGCGGCTGTGCGTCGAGTTCGGCCTGGAGTCGCCGCCGTACTACGAGGTGCAGGCGCTGGTGATCAAGGCCGAGGCGCCGGAGCAGGTGCCGGAGGTGCTGCCCAACCCGCCGTCCGGCACGCTGACGCGCCTGATCGGGCAGTTCTGGGTTCACATCGGCATCTGGATCCACGGCATGGGCACCGACGACGACGAGCGCGGGCGCGACGTGCCGGAGTTCCGGGGCCGCCTGTCGCCGTTTGCGGACCGCGAGCCGCCGCCGCCCTACTTCACGATCCTGAACCCGGCCCTGGCGGCGGCCGTGCGCTGAGGATGGGCCGGCGGCGATCCCGGTTGTATCGCCTGGGGAAGTGCGGGCGCGCCGGTGTCAGCCGCGCCCTTCATCGACGGGCTAGATTGCATGGTTGGTAGGGTTGTACGCTTCACGTCGCATTGACTCACCGGCAACCGGCCGCCTGTATCTACCGCTGTGGGCCGGGCTGGCAGTCCTGCTCCTGGCGTTCATTTCAACCTGGCCCCAAGTTCCCTCCGCGATCCCGCAGGGGCGTGACAGCGGCATCTACTCGTACATCAGCCTGATGGCCGAGCAGGGCGCGACGCTGTACACGGAGGTCTGGGCCGACAACAAGCCGCCCGTCCTCTACTACGCCAACGCCCTGGCGTTCGCGCTGTTCGGGGCGGGGCGCTGGAGCCTGTGGTTCCTGGGCCTGTTCATGCACCTGATCAACGTCGCGCTGGTGTTCGGCGTGCTGCGCGTGCTCTACCGGCGCCCGGCGATCGCGCTCACCGGCGCGACCGTCTACGCCGTGCTGGCCCGCCATCCCGCGCTCGTGATCGACGGCAACCTGACTGAGAGCTACGCGCTGCTGCCCCAGGCGATCACGATGGCCACGGGCTACTGGTTCCTGCGGCGGCCATCGTCGTCCCTGGCGCTGCTGCTCGGCCTCGCGGCCTGCGCGGCGTTTCTGACGCGCCAAACCGCGATCGGCGCGGCGGCGATGTTCGTCCCGGCGATC
>CAZGLU010000084.1:4310-5736 GCA_964526095.1 uncultured Anaerolineaceae bacterium
TGCGGCACCCCGTCCTCTACCGGCGCCGGTTCTGGCTGTGGCTGGCTTTGATGGTCGTGGGCGGCGTGAGCGGGCTGGCCCTGTTGGGGCTGCACCTGCTGAGCGAGGGATCGCTCGCCGTCGCCCTGGACGCGATGATCAACGTGCCCTTCGAGTTCCACCAGTGGGTAGACCGCACCTTCACCCCCGCCTGGGCGACGATCTTCACCACCTTCACGTCCGGTAACTTTTGGCTGGGGATGGGCCCGTTCCTGCCCTACGCGCTGATCGCCACCATCCTCGCCGTGCAGCACCCGGTCCAGGCGTTTAACCCGCGCCGTCCGTCCGGCCTCGTCCTCGGCCCCACGTTGCGCACCTGGGAGGTGTGGATCGCGCTCACCTTCGCCGCGGACCTGGCCCTGGCGAACACGACCAACAAGAGCCACGGGCACTATTACCTGACGCCGATGCTCGCGCTGGCGTTCATGGTCGCCGCCGGGCTGGCCGCGCTGTTCCGCGCCCCGCCGCGCAGCCGCCGTGCCCGCATCTGGCGGTACGTCTATTGGGTTGGCGCGATCCTGAGCGTGGTCATCATCGAGCTGACCAGCTTCTGGATCGTCGCCACGCTGCCGGGCAGCTCTTTTCGCGGCCCGGCCCGCCGCCATATCTGGGCCGAATACGTGGCCGCCAACACCGCCCCGGAGGAATCCGTCTACGGCTGGGGCGTGTGGTCCTCGATGATCAACTTCCAGGCCATGCGCGAAAGCCCGACCCGCTTCCACTACGGCTACCCGCTGATCGTGCCGGGCGACGGGAGCGAGGAGCGGATCGAGCAGGCCGTCGAGGACCTGGAGCGCAACCGCCCGACGCTGATCATCGACACGACATGGGTGGACGGGCGGCGCGTGCCGCCCATCGACCCGGAGCGCCGGATCGCGTGGTGGGCGCTCGGCGGGCGCCGCGACGTGGCGAATTTGCAGCCGATCTTCCACTTCATCGGGGAACACTGCGAGCAGGTGGACGAGGTCGAGGACGCGGATATCTACCGCTGCACCTATGGGGGGGATGCCCTCGGCCCGGCCCAGGTTTCCACGCCTGCGCTTGACCCGTGACGGTTCAGATTGCGGCGGGCTGCGCTACGGCTCCGGTGCGGCGGGCATGGCTGGCGGCGGGATCGAGGGTTGTTCCTGCCGCGACAGGGGGAGCGCGAGGGTGAACGTGCTGCCCTCACCGACGATGCTCGCCACGCCCAGGTAACCGCCGTGCGCCTCGGCCACCGCCCGCGCCACGAAAAGCCCCTGGCCTAAGCCGCGCGGATCGATCAGCTTGCCGGACGGCGTGCGCGCCTCACCGCGATAAAACCGCTCGAAGATGTGCGGCAGGTCGCGCGGGTTGATGCCCACGCCGGTATCGTTTACCTCAGATCGGAAGAGCACACGTCTGAACT
>CAZGLU010000084.1:5746-9883 GCA_964526095.1 uncultured Anaerolineaceae bacterium
ATCGTTTACCTCCAGCAGCACGTAGCCATCCCGCACGCGCCCCATGCGGATCAGGATCTCGCCGCCCGGCTCCGTGTACTTGATCGCGTTGTCGATCAGGTGGCCGAGCGCCCATTGCAGGCGGCGGTCGTCGCCGGTGATGTGAAGGTGGCTGCGGTTGGCGACCATCACGCCCACGCCCAGCCCGGCCTTCTTCAGGCGCGCGTCGAAGCCGCGCAGCACGGTGAAGACCAGCCCCTCTAACGACACGTCCTGCTCGCGCACCGCGAAGCTGCCCGCGCCGATCTCCGAGATGTCCAGCAGTTCGACGATCATGCGGTCCAGCACAGCGACGTTGCGGCTGATGGCCTCCAGGAATTTGCGGTTGGGGGGGCGGTCCTCCGGCATGGCGAGCAGGACGTCGCTCATGCCCTTGATCGCGGCCAGCGGCGTGCGCAGCTCGTGGCTCATCTGCGTCACGAACTGGTCCTTGAGCCGGTCCGCCAGGGCGTCGCGCGTGACGTCGCGCAGCATCAGCACCGTGCCGAGCCGCGTGCCGTCCCCATCCGCGACGATGGCAAGCTGCGCGCCGATCACGCGGTCGTTGACCTCCACGCGCTGCGGCGCGCCGAGCGTGATCTCGCCGTCCAGCGCCTTGCGGTGCCGCGCCCCGGCGAACATCTTGCCCAGGTCGCTTTCCCAGAAGGCGCGCACCGAACCGAGCAGGTCCTTGGCGGCCTGGTTCATCATCACGATGCGGCCCTCGTTGTCCTGCATGATCACGCCCTCGCTGATCACGGCGAGGACGCCGGTCAGCCGGGCGATGTCGAGGGCCTGGGCATCGTTCAACTCGCTGAGTTCACGGACGGCCGCCTGCGGCGGTGGGGGCGGGGCGCTCTTTTTGCGGCGCAGGCCCCGGTACAGGCGTCCGAACAGGCGCCCGGTCGTCGAGCCAAGCTCATCGACGGACTGGACCATATCGGCCACCGGGCCGGTGCGGTCCGGGTTGGGGGTGTGGGAGGCGGGCGGCATCACGCAGGTTCGTTCTGGCCGTTGGCCGGAGGCGGTGGAGCAGGGCGTTCGTCGCTCTGGCTGAGCTGCCGCTGCTTCTTCTCCCGCACGGTGTCCAGCACGGTCTTTAGCTCAAACAGGTCGGGCAGGGGCTTGTTGATGATCTTGTCCACGCCGCAGTTTCTGAGCATGTCCTGGTACTCGCCGTCCGACAGGCTGAAGGCCGTCATGAGGACGATGGGGACCCGCTTCAGCGCGTCCACGGAGCGCATCCGCTTGGCGATCTCGTGGCCCTTGTGCCCCGGCATGCGGATGTCCAACAACGCCAGTTCCGGCAGCGCGCCCCGGTAAGTGCCCGCTTCGACGGCGTCCAGCCAGCTCCACGCCTCGTGGCCGTTGCGGAATTCCAGCGGGTCGTAGCCCCACACCTGGAACATCACCTTGACGATGTTGCGGATGTCGTCTTCATCTTCAACTACGAGCCAGGGTCCCACCACTACCTCCATCGACCTTCATCGTGCGTGTGCGGGCCGTCTGCTTGCCGCCGGGCCGCATACTGCCGTATGATAGCACAGGCCGCCGATTTGGACAGCGCGCGCCGGGGAACCGTCGGCACGCCGTACGCCGCCGGGACTTGCGAATTCGCCCGGCCCTGCCTATAGTGTAGTGTACAGTACGGCACGGCCGATCTCAATCACCGTGGGGTCCCATGAGGGGGTAATCTGGTGTCGACGTGGATGATTGTCGAGGACGAGCCAGAGATCTACGACGTCTTGCTTGCCATGTTCCAGGTGTGGGGCGTGAAGGGCGTCGCCTTCGTGGACAGCACCGAGGCGCTGGCCTGGATCGAGGATGTCGATCAGGGGCGCACGCGCGGTGAGCTGCCGGAGCTGGCGGTCCTCGACATCCGCATGCCGGAGGTATCCGGCCTGGACATCAGCGCCCGGCTGCGCAAAAGCCCGTTCCTGGGCCACATCCCAATCGTGCTGATCACGGCGTTCCATATGTCGCCGGAGGACGAGCGCGCCGCGATCGCGCAGGCGCAGGCCGATCTGCTGCTGGACAAGCCGCTGCCCGCCATGCCCGTCCTGCGCAAGATACTGGACGACCTGATCGCCACGCGCAGGCAGGCGACTGAGCGCGAGTCGGTCGTTGGGGGTGTGTCGAAGCCGGCCCCGGTGTTGCGGACGTCCGTGCGGCGCAGCGTGGCGCGGCCCGACGCGGCGGCCTCGACCAACCTGTCCGCCGGCAGCCGGTCCGGCGTCACGGCCCCGCCCGATGCGGCGGGTTCCGAACCACTTACCGGCACCGAGGGCGCGTGACGCCGCCCGCGCGGTCTGCGGCGTGGAGATGCGCCCGGCCCATTGTGCCCGTTCCACCATCTGCGCAGGTCCAGGTGAGCGATGCAGAATATCAACCCCTCTCGTAACATCGCCCGGCTCGGGCGCTATTACCTGTTCATGGGCAGCCTGGCGTTCTTCGGTGGAGCTATCGCCGTGGCCCTGGGCGCGTTGTTCTTCTTCTTCCCGCTGTGGGAGACGACGCTGTTTGGCCTGTTCCGACTGGCCCTGGTCATCGCCGGGCTGGTCTTCGTGGTCATCGGCGTGGCGTTGGTGGTGCGCGCCCTGACGTTGCAGAAGGACAACCTGCTCGCCTACGCCGTGGGCGAGGCGCTGACCCAGTTCCTCGACAACCGCTATACCTACCTGCGCAACGTCAGCAAGCGCGGGGTCGGGTACATCGATGCGGTCCTCGTCGGGCCGCCCGGCGCGCTGGTCTTCCGCATCGTAGACTACCCCGGCACATGGATCAACGAGCGTGCCGAATGGATCACTCGGAGTCGCAACGGCGGCCTGAAGCCCGCGCGGACCAACCCCACGCGCGAATGCGTCAAGGACGTGATGGCGCTGCGCAAATTCCTGAGCAAGCGCGGGCTGGACAAGGTGCCGGTTTATGCCATCGTCGTCTTCACCTCACCGCACGTCAACCTGTCCGCCTCCGGCCCGGTGGTGCCCATCTGCGAGATCCCCACGTTGTACCAGATCATGCGCCGCGAATACCTGGCCGACGAGCGCATCGCCCCGCCGACCGTGCGGGCTACGGTGGACGCGATCATTGATGGCTAGCGCCCGGCATGGCTGCGGGAGGCCCGGTGCATGACCATCGACGACTACGACGAGCGCGGCACCGGCCCGGAAGACCGCGAGGATGACGTTTTTGCCGAGGCCGACCGGCTCTACCAGCACATCTACGACGAGGTTTACGAGGACCCCTACGAGCCGGTCGATCTCCCGCCTGACGAGCGGGCGCCGCGTCCCTTCACCTGGCGCTGGTGGAACACCCGCCTGGGGCGGGCCGTGGCGCTGGCCGGTGCGGTGATCGGTTTTATCCTGTTGGCGGTGCTGGCGCGCGGCGTCGAGCAGCTTGCCGGGCCGAACGTGGTGCGCATCACGGCGACGCCGGAGGCCCCCACCGTGCCGGTGGTGAACCCGTGGCCGGGCGGGGTGGAATACGTCCCGCATACCGTCCCGGCGATCATCAAGAACGAGATCGCGGCAGCCGGGCAGCAGCACGGCTACCGCTTCGAGGGCGAGGCGGGCGACATCTGGCGGATCACGGTCGAGCCGCAGTCGGACACGTTCGATCCGCTGGCGACGTTGTACGGGCCGTCGGGTGAGGTCGTCGGCACCAACGACGACCGCGCCGCGCAGGACTGGACCAGCGAGCTAACGGTACGCCTGCCCGAGACCGGCTCCTACGCGCTGCTGGTGGAGTCGTCGGCAGGCGGCGTGACGGTCGGGCCGTATCTGCTGTCGCTTTTCGAGGAATAGCCGGGCACGGGTCGCCTTCCGGCCCTCGTTAGGGATTGTCAGGGAGTAACGTTTATGTCCCACCCGACGCCACCCCCCCGCTACGAGCCTTCGCCGCCGCCGATCTTCGCCCCGCCGCCGCCCTCCGCCGAGGAAGACGAGTCCGCGCCGCGCTTCATCTCGCTCCGGTGGAAGTCCCTCGTCCCGCTGGTGCTGGTGGTCCTGGTCGTGTCGATGGTCGGGGCCTACCTCGCCGTGAGCAGCCTCGTTCGTGGCGTGGTGCAGGCGGAGTAGATCGGAAGAGCGTCGTGTAGGGAAAGAGTGTAGGATAGGGTGT
>CAZGLU010000085.1:0-6461 GCA_964526095.1 uncultured Anaerolineaceae bacterium
ATGTCGCCAGCGTCACGAAGGCCATTGTTTGCGCGAGATGCCAGCTATCCGGGTCCAGGTACCGACCAATCGCAAACGCGCCCAGCGTCGCGGCCGTCTTGGCGATGGTCTGCAACACCAGTCCCAGGCGCATGTTGCGGTCGATGATCGGCTCCTTCACCGAGCGCGGCGGGCGGTCCATAATGTCCGGGTCGCCCTTCTCGACGCCCAACGCCAGTGCGGGCGCGCCGTCCGTCAGCAGGTTCAGCCACAACAACTGGATCGGCGTCAGCGGCGACGGCGCACCGGCCAGCGTCGCCAGGAAGATCACGGCGATCTCGGCCAGGTTGCAGCTCAGGAGGAAATACACGAACTTTCGGATATTAGCTTAAATGATACGACCCTGTTCTACAGCCGACACAATGCTCACATAGTTGTCGTCTGTGAGCACCATATCCGCCGTTTCTTTGGAAACGTCCGTGCCGGTGATGCCCATCGCCACGCCGATGCTGGCACGCTTGAGCGCCGGTGCGTCGTTGACGCCGTCGCCCGTCATGGCGACGACGTGATCGTGAGCGCGGAACGCCTCGACGATGCGAACCTTGTGCTCGGGCGACACACGCGCGAAAACGTCCACATCTTCGATCGTCGCCGCCAGCTCGGCATCGGACATACGCTCCAGCTCAACACCCTGCACCACACGCCCGCCCTGACGCAGCAGCCCGATCTGGTCTGCGATCGCGCGCGCCGTGTCCGGGTAGTCGCCGGTCACCATCACCGTGCGGATGCCCGCATGTCGCGCCTTTTCGATCGCCGGTTTGACTTCTGGCCGCGCCGGGTCGATCATCGCGATCAGGCCGATGAACGTCAGGTCGCGCTCGATGGTATCAGGCGTGATTTCATCGGGAAGCTCGGATACCCCCCGCTGCCCGACGGCCAACACGCGCAGCGCCTGGTTCGCCATCTGCTGGTTGACATCCAGGATCTCCGCGCGCATGGCGTCCGTAAGCGGCACGACCTCGCCCGCCAGCAGGATCGTGGTCATGCGCTCGAGCATGATCTCCGGCGCACCCTTGACGAAGATCGTGTACCCCCCGCCGTTCGGCGTGCGGTGGATCGTGCTCATTCGTTTGCGCGCGGAGTCGAACGGGATCTCGTTCACACGCGGGTATTCTGCCTCCGCCGCCTCGCGCCACAGGCCCGCCTTGGCCGCAGCCACGACCAATGCCCCTTCCGTGGGATCGCCGATCATCTGGTAGCCGTTCTGGCTCCCGGCGCTTTGGGCCGGCTCAAGCTGCGCGTCGCTGGCGAGCAGCCCTCCCAGCAGCAGCCGCGCCACGTCACCGTGCGCCGGATCGGAAAGGTCTAAGCGGTCCCCATTTCGAGAGAACATCCCCGTGGGGGTATACCCCTCCCCGCTGACCTCGATCCACTCCCGCCCCACAAACAGGCGCACGGCGGTCATCTGGTTCTGCGTGAGCGTGCCGGTCTTATCCGAGCAAATCGCGGACGCGCTGCCAAGCGTCTCGACGGCAGGCAGCCGCCGGATGAGCGCGTTACGGCGGATCATCTCGCGCATCCCGATCGCGAGGTTGATCGTCACCACGGCGGGCAGCCCTTCCGGCACCGCCGCGATCGCTAGCGCAACCGCCGTCATCACCGAGTCGGTCAGCGCATCGACGAAGGCGAACTCGCCACTGGCCATCTCGCGGGCGAAGATCACCACGCCTACCAGCAAGCAAATCACCAGCGCGCCGATGCTGAGCGTCCGTCCGAGTTGGTCCAGCCGGAGTTGCAGCGGCGTGACCTCCGTCTCGGTAGACTGGATCATGTCCGCGATCTTGCCGATCTCCGTCTGCATCCCGGTGCTGACCACCACCGCCCGGCCACGCCCATACGTCGCGGTCGTGCTCATGTACGCCATGTTCTTGCGGTCGCCCAACACCGCCTCCGGCGCGACGGACGCCTCGGCACGCTTATCCACAGGGACGGACTCGCCCGTCAGCGAGGCTTCGTCCACCTTCAAGTTCATCGTCTCCAGCAGCCGCACGTCGGCGGGGATATGGTTGCCCGCCTCCAGCACCACGATGTCGCCCGGCACCAACTCACTGCTCGGGACGACACGCTGGTGCCCGCCGCGCACGACGACGGCATCCGGCGACGTCAGCCGCCGCAGCGCCGCCAGCGCCTCCTCTGCCCTGCCCTCCTGGATCACGCCCAGCGCCGCGTTGAGCGCCACGATCGCCGCGATCGCCGCCGCCTCGACCCAATCGCCCAGCAAGCCGGAAAGGATCGCGGCGAAGATGAGGATGTAAATCACGAAACTCTGGAATTGGGCCAACAGGCGCTGCCAGAACGTGGGGCGCGGCTGCTCGCGCAGCGCGTTCGGCCCGATACGGGCCAATCGTTCGGCGGCCTCCTCCTCGCTGAGGCCGTGCTTGCCGTGTGTCCCCAGGCTTTGCAGGACATCCTCGATGGGTTGTGCGTGCCACGGAGTAGATGACGTTGCCATGTTCGATTCAGCTTTCTAAGGATCAGGCGACCACACTATGGGCTGTGCCCCGACCGGAAAAGTGTAACAAGTTCGATCCGGAATCTCCACACTGCGCCCTGCACCCCGGCGAATTTGTCAGCCGGTTGCCTTTCTTTTTCGGCTCGTTTGTGCTATACTCTGCCGGTCGAAATCAGAACATCCGTTTCGATCTCAGGCGGATTCCGGTTCTGACTCGCCCTCATTCTGGTAACGTGCTCGTTCTCCGCAACCCCTAAAAATGAGGGGGTTACAGCGTAGGGAAAGCTATGGCACGAACACACTACCTGGAAGGACCTGCCGGGGCTGGCAAGACGAGCACCGCCATCGAGCACATCCGGGACCTGCTCACCCTGGGCACCCGTCCGGACAGCATCCTGGTCCTGATCCCACATCCGGCGCTGGGCGAGCCATATCGCGCCGCAGCCGCCGCCCCTGACTGGCCGGACGCGGGCGGCCCGGAGGTCGTGACGCTGGCACGCCTCGCCCAACGACAGATCGCGCTTTTCTGGCCGCTCGTCGCGGAGAAGGCCGGGTTTCAGAACCCGGAACGCGAGCCGCAGTTCCTCTCGGTCGAGACGGCGCAGTACCACATGGCGGGGTTCGTGCGAGACGCGGTTCAGGGCGGGCTGTTCGACGGCGTCAGAATCACCGAGTTCCGCATCATGACCGAGACGCTGAACAACCTCTCTCGCGCGGCGATCAACGGCTTCACGCTGGACGAGGTCGAGGAACGGCTGATCAGCGCGTGGGGTCCCAGCCGCCACTCCAGCCGCCCACAGGTCTACCGCGCCAGCCTCGATGTGGCGCGGCGCTTCCGGGCGCGCTGCCTGGAGCGCAATCTGCTCGATTTCTCGCTCCAGATCGAAGTGTTCATGCGCCACCTGCTGCCCGAGCCGCTGTTCCGCGAGGCGTTTCTGGACCGCTACCGGCACCTCGTCGCGGATAACCTGGAGGAAAACTTCCCCGCCGCGGGCGATTTCATCCGTTGGCTGTGGGATAACCTGGACTCGGCGTGGCTGATCACCGATCGCGACGGCGGCTACCGTACCTTCCTGGGCGCCGACCCGGAGGGGATGCGCGCCCTTGCCGCGCTGTGCGACGAACAGCACAGCGTCGAGCCGCCGCAGGATGCACGCCCGGCGGCGCTCGTCAGCATGGAGGCCGCCTTTGCCGCCGCGCTCGACGGCGGCGATCCCCCCGCTCCACTCTCGGTCAGCCCGCTCGCGGGTTTCACGACCGAGTTTCATCGCTTCTATCCGGAGATGGTCGAGTGGGTCGCGGACCGTGTCGCCGCATTGGTGGCCGACGGCACGCCGCCCAATGAGATCGCCGTGCTCGTGCCGCTGCTCAACGACGCGCTGCGCTTCACGCTGATCGCAGGGCTTGAACAGCGCGGCGTCCCGGTGATCTCGCACCGCCCCTCACGCGCCGTGCGTGACGAGCCAGCCGCGCGCACGCTCCTGACGCTGACGGCCCTGGCGCATCCAGAGTGGGACCAGCCGCCGCCCGCCCTCGACATTGCGGACGCGCTCCAACACGTGATCGCGGAGCTGGACCCCGTGCGTGCGTGGCTGCTGGCCCAGATCGTGTACCGTCCCGGACGCGAGCCGGGCGCGTTCGAGGAGATCGAGCCGGTCAGCCGCGAGCGCATCACCTACGCCGCCGGGGAGCGCTACGACGCCTTGCGTGCCTGGCTGCTGGATTACCGGGCAGTGAGCGCCGAGACGCCGCCCGATCACTTCTTCAGCCGCCTGTTTGGCGAGGTGCTGTCGCAGCCCGGCTACGGCTTCCACACCGACCTTCAGGCGGGGCGCGTGGTGGCCGAGCTGGTAGCGTCCGCCCGGCGGTTCCGCCAGACCGTCTACCCCGAAGGCGTCGAGGATTGGTCCTCCGTGACGCGGGAGTATGTATGGTTCGTCGGCCAGGGGATGCTCGGCGGCCTGTACCTGCCAAGCTGGCGGCACGAGGACCAGGCGGCGGTTTTCGTCGCACCGGCCCACACCTTCCTGCTGCGCAACCGGCCCGTCGCGTACCAGTTCTGGCTGGACGTGGGCAGCAGCCTGTGGTGGGAGCGCCTGGAGCAGCCGCTGACACACCCCTACGTGCTGCTGCGCGGCTACCCGGCGGGCGCGGTCTGGACCGATGAGGACGAGTACTACGCGCGCCAGGAGGCCATGCGGCGGCTGGTCACGGGCCTGATCCGCCACGCCACGCGGCACATCACCCTGAACGTGTCCAACTTCAGCGAGCGGGGCGACGAGCAGCGCGGCCCCTTGCTGCGCGCGCTGCAACACGTCTTGCGCCGCTACGCTGAGGAGCAGGAGCACCCGGCATGACCGCATCCCTCCCCCGCTTCCGCAAGGAGCAGGAAGCCCTCATTGATGGCTACACGCATGGCCGGGTCGGGGTGGCTGCTGTGCCCGGCAGCGGCAAGACCTTCACCCTGGCGCACCTCGCCGCCCGCCTGATCGCGGAGGAACGCATCGGGCCGGATCAGGAGGTGTTGATCGTCACCTTCACCAACTCGGCGGTCAACGGCTTCCAGGCGCGGATCGCGCGCATCCTGCGCCAACAGTACCATCACCTTGTGCCGACGATCGGTTATCGCGTGCGCACCCTGCACGGCCTCGCCCACGACATCGTGCGCGAGCGTCCCACGCTCGTCGGCCTCGCGGACGACTTCACCATCCTCGACGAACGGGCCGCGCTCGACATCGGGCGCGAGTTGACGATCCAGAAGCTCGCCTCCTGGCGCGAGGCACTGAGCCGTTTCGTGGAGGCCGACGGCGACAGCCAGCTCGCCTACGCACGGCGTCAGTTCGAGGCCGACCTGCCCGCCCTGGTCGCGCGCTTCATCAAGCAGGCGAAGGACCTGCGCCTCCCGCCGAGCCAGCTTCTCGCGGCGCTGGACGGCGCCGGGCCGCGCTTTGACCTCGCGCGTTTCGCCGCCGAGGTGTATGCCGACTACCAGCGCAGCCTCAGCTACCGGGGCGCGGTGGACTTCGACGACCTGGTGCGGCTCGCGCTGGATGCGCTGGACCAGGACCCCGGCTACTGTGCGCGGCTGCAAGAGCGCTGGCCGTACATCCTGGAGGACGAGGCCCAGGACAGCAGCCAACTTCAGGAGGTGATGCTGCGCGAGCTAAGCGGCGGGCGCAACTGGGTGCGCGTCGGTGACCCGAACCAGGCGATCAATACGACCTTCACCACCGCCAACCCGCAGTTCCTGCTGGACTTCCTCGACAGCCCCGGCGTTGTCGAGCGCCCGCTGTCCGTCTCCGGGCGCTCCGGGCTGCCGATCATCGAACTGGCGAATGAGCTGGTGCGCTGGACGGTCGAGGAGCACCCTGCCCCGGCCCTGCGCACGGCCTTCACCTACGCGGGCGACGGGAACGGGTCGGGGCGGCGCGGCGTGATCCAGCCCACGCCGGATGGTGACCCGCAGCCGAACCCGCCGATCGACGCTTGCTGGGTGCATATCGCGGATACGACCCGCAAGCTGTCACCTAAGCAGGAGCGCGAGCTGGTCGTCGCCGGGGAGGACTGGTCGCTGGTGAGCTGGCTGGCGGAGATCGAGGAACTGCCCGAAGCGGAGCGCCCCACCGTGGCCGTGCTCGTGCCGGAAAACAGCACCGGCTTCAAGCTGATCGAACTGCTGCGCAAGCACAACGTCCCTTACAAGGAACTGCTGCGCAGCACGACAGAGGCGCGCCGCGCGGTGAACCTGCTGCGCACCGTGCTGGAATACCTCGCTGAGCCAGCCGATCTGCGGCACCTCAAGGGCGTCTTTTGGGCCACGCTGCCGCAGTCGATACAGGCCCTGGTGCGCGCCGACCTCGACCTGCGCCAGCAGATGACGCGGCTGTTTAACGCCTACCGCCACATCGAGGATTTTCTGTGGCCCGCGCCCAACACCTCAACGGACGCGCCGCCGTTCGACGCCGAGCGT
>CAZGLU010000085.1:6471-9877 GCA_964526095.1 uncultured Anaerolineaceae bacterium
CCGACGAGTTGGCGCGCTTCCGCGAGCGGATGCGGCGCTGGCTCGAGGCCACGACGCTGCCCATCGACCAGCTTGTGCTGACCATCGGCCAGGACCTGTTCGACGAGCCGGTGGACATCGCGCTGGCGTACAAGGTCGCGGTGCAGCTTAAGGGCATCGGGAACGCTTACCCGGACTGGCGTCTGCCGGAGTTCGTGGACGAATTGCGGACCATCGCGAACAACCAGCGGCGTTTCATCGGCTTTGACGACGCGGACGAAGGCTACGTCCCGGAGCCAGGCGTCGTCACCGTCGCGACGATGCACGCCGCCAAGGGCCTCGAGTGGGACCGCGTCTACCTGATGGCCGTCAGCAATTATGGCTTCCCATCCGTGCAGCCCTATGATCAGTACATCGGGGAGAAGTGGTACGCACGCGACGGCCTGAATCTGGAGGCCGAGGTTATCGCGCAGCTTCAAGCCTACCGCAACCCCGACCTCTACTCGGAGGGGAATGCCACGTGGCAGGCGCGCATCGACTACGCCGCCGAGCGCCTGCGCCTGTTGTACGTCGGCATCACCCGCGCCCGGCGCGAGCTGATCATCACGTGGAACATGGGGCGCTTCTGGCAAAAGGGCGGTGATCACGAGAACCAGGCCGCGCTGCCCATCATCCACCTGAGCACGTTCATGAAGAGGGAGTACGAGGCGTGACGACCCTGCCCGACACCTTCCAGTTCACCCAAAGCAGCCTGCAGGACGACCAGGACTGCGCGCGGCGCTTCCAACTGCGGTACGTCGAGCGCCTGGCGTGGCCCGCCGTGCGCGCCGAGCCGTTGATCGAGCACGAGCAGCACCTGGAGCGCGGGACGGTTTTCCACCGGCTGGTCGAGCGCCATCAGGTCGGCCTGGACCCTGCCCGGCTCGGTGCCGCGCTGACTGACGATACGTTGCGCGCGTGGTGGGACGCCTACCTGCGCTTCGACGTGCTGCACAAGCTGGATGGTCGGCGGCACGCGGAGGTCACGCTGGCAACATCCCTGGCCGGTAGCCGCCTCGCCGCAACGTACGATCTGCTGGTCGTGCAGCCGGAGCAGGTCACGATCTTCGACTGGAAAACCTACACCCGCGCCCCGCGCCGGGAGTGGTTCGCCGCGCGCCTGCAAACCCGCGTCTACCCGTTCGTGCTGCTGCGTGCCGGGGCGCCCCTGTTCGGCGGACCGCTGCGCGCCGCACAGATCCGCATGGTGTACTGGATCGCGGGCGCGCCGGACCGGCCCGTGATTTTCGACTACTCCGACGAGCAGGCCGCGCGGGACGAGCACGACCTGGCCGAGCAGATCGCCGCGATCCGCGCGCGTCCCCCTGACACCATCTGGCCGTTGACAACCGACGAGACGCACTGCCGCTTCTGCGAGTACCGCTCGCTGTGCGAGCGCGGCGTGCGCGCCGGGGTCGCGGCCGCCGGTGACGACCTCCTGATCGCGGAGGAGCCGGTGCTGCGCCTGGAGGACGTCGAGGAAGTAGGGTTTTAGCCGTGCGCGAGGGCCAGCGTGGGCAGTGGATCGAGCCAGCCCCGGCCTACCCGTCGCCGGAGTTGGTCGAGGCGGTCGGCGGGAACCGGCTGTTGGCCGAGATCCTGGTCCGGCGCGGTCTCGCGTCGCCGGAGGCCGCACGCGCGTTCCTTGACCCCGAACACTACACGCCCGCGCCCGCGAGTGACCTACCCGATCTGTCACACGCCGTTGACCTGATCGAGGCGGCGTTGGCGCGCAACGATCCGATCCTCGTGTGGGGCGACTTCGACGTAGACGGACAGGCGGCGACCGCCCTGCTCCTGGACGCGCTGCGCGGGCTGGGCGCATCCGCCGCCTTCCATATCCCGGACCGCGTCACGGACTCGCACGGCATCCGCCCCGACCGGCTGCGCGCCCAGATCGCGGCACACCGGCCGCGCCTGCTGATCACGTGCGACACCGGGACGGCCGAGCATGAGGCCGTCGCCCTGGCCCGCGAGCACGGCATCACGACGATCATCACCGATCATCACGACCTGCCCGACCGCCTCCCGCCTGCTGACGCGATCGTGAACCCCCGGCGCCTGCCGCCGGGCCACCCGCTCGCGGCGCTGCCCGGCACCGGTGTGGCTTACAAGCTGGTCGATGAGCTTTACGCCCGGTGCGGCCAGCACGACGCGTTGCCGCGTTTGCTGGACCTCGTCGCACTGGGCATCGTGGCGGACGTGGCGGCGCAGGCAGGCGATACGCGCTTCCTGCTTCAGCTTGGGCTGGGCCAGCTTCGCGCCGCGCCACGTACCGGCCTGCGCGCGCTGATCGAGGTCGCGGGCCTGGCCGTGGAGAGCCTCGACAGCACCGCGCTCGCCTTCGACCTCGCCCCGCGCCTGAACGCCGCCGGGCGGCTGGCGAGCGCCGCCCTGGGCGTGGAACTGCTGACCACCGGGGACGAGAGCCGTGCGCGCCTCCTGGCAGCCCAGCTTGACGGGTTGAACCGCCAGCGCCGCGCGATCCAGCGGGAAATAGCCGCCGAGGTCGAGGCGCGGCTCACCGCCGACCCCGGCCTGCTTGATGCCCCCGCCCTGCTGCTGACAGGCCACGGCTGGCACCCCGGCGTGCTGGGCGCGGTCGCCGGGCAGCTAGCCGAAAAATACCGGCGCCCGGTGGTGCTCGTCGGCCTGGACGCGGACGGGGCGGCGTACGGATCGGCGCGCTCCGTGCCGGGCATCGACATCAGCTCGGCGATCGCCGCCCAGGCTGACCTGTTGGCGCGCTACGGCGGGCACCCCGGCGCGGCGGGGTTCAGCCTGCACGCCGATCACGTCGCGGCATTCCGGGAGCGGTTGCTCGCCGCGCTGGCGGAGGCCGCGCCCGCGAGCGACGCCCCGGCCCTGGCGCTCGACGCCGTGCTCACGCTGGGCGACCTCACGCCCGAACTGGCCGCGCAGTTCCAGCGCCTCGCACCGTTCAGCGAGGGCAACCCGCCTGTGACCGTCCTGGTGCCCGATCTGACGCTCAAGAGCGCGGCCTACCTCGACCGCCAGGGGCAGCACCGCCGCCTCACAGTGCAGGATCGGGCCGGGGTGCGCGATACGCTGTTCTGGTGGCGCGGTGGGACGCATCCGCTGCCGGAAACCCGGTTTGACGCGGCGGTTCAGGTCGAGGTGCGCACGTGGCAAGGCGCCGCCGAGGTCCAGATCGCGCTGATCGACACCCGCCCGGCTGCCGACGCACAGCCCGTCGAGGTTGTGCCGCCCCTCGACGTGATCGACTGTCGGGATGCACGCGATCCCGCCCGCGCCCTCGCGGACCTGCGCGCCAAGTACCCGGATGCCGCGATCTGGGCCGAAGGCTACCGCTGGGCGGAATCGCCGGGCGTGCCCCTCTCCGAGTTAGCCCCGGCCCTCGTCTTGA
>CAZGLU010000086.1:0-9847 GCA_964526095.1 uncultured Anaerolineaceae bacterium
AGATAATGAGCGGTGACTGGAGTTCAGACGTGTGCTCTTCCGATCTCCGTCCGACGAGCGGATCTCGGCGGCCTGCTCCAGCGTGCCGAGCGTAAACTCGGCCTCCAGGCGCTCGCGCAGGGGCCGCGGCAGGTTGCGCATCTCGTCAAAGGAAACGACCTTGTGGCGGTACAGCCACTCCCACACCTGGCGCGCGCGGTAGGCTGGCTCGCCCCACCCGGCGAGGACCCCGGTTAGCTCGTCCAGCGAGGGATCATAGATCGACGGTTTAACGCTTCGCTCCACAGTCTTCCTTACTGACTCAGGCTACCAATACGCTTCAGTTCCCGTGCCTACCGCCGCCGGGACGTGATGACGCCCGCGACCAGGATCAACAGCCCCACGCTCGCCGCCACCGCGATCCCGCCGAGCAGCAGCGGATCGGGCAGGCTGGCCTCGGCGTCGCCGTCCTCACCCGCCGGGACGGCCTCCGCCACCGTCGTGACGGTCGGCAGGCTGCCGGGCGGCAGCGGCGTGTTCGTCGGCCGCTCCAAGCGGATCGGGGTGCGCTCCGGCGCCGCGACCGTCGCAGGCGGCACGCCGAGCGGCGTGGGCGTCGCGGTGCTGGTCGGCGTCGGCGTGACGGTCGGGACGGGCGTCGGCGTCACCGGCGTGGGCGTGGGTGTGACCGTCGGCGTGGGCGTCGTGGGCTGGTAGGGCGTCCAGTTGGCCGCCTGCGCCGCGCCCGGCGTGTCGAGCCACGCCCGCCACAGCCCCCACAGCGCCGCCAGATCGCCGCCCGTCAGGTCGGCCAGGGCCGCGTCGAACCCGATCCCGTCCGGCCCCACCGCGCGCGCCAGATCAAACGGCGCCTCGGCCCCATATTCATCCGCCAAGTACAATACTAACAGAAAACTCGCCGCCTCCCATATCGCCCGCTCCGGCGCGCTGGCCTCCTCGGGGTCGAACGCGGCCAGATCAGCCGGGTCCAGCAGCATCCCGTCAGCGGCCACCGCGCGGACCAGCTCCAGCGCGGGGAAGCCGCCGTGCTGGCGAACCAGTCCGCCCAGCCCGGACTGGAACCACGCGGGCACATCCGCGTCGCCCCACAATTGCGCGTAGGTCCCCCGGACCATCTCCGCGATCAACTGGTCTTTCAGATCGGTGAAGCCCGGCGTGCGGCGCTGCACGAAGGTCACGCCGGACCGGGCATACAACGCGGTGTACTCCTCCGGCGAGCAGGGATAGCGCGTGCCATCCCCTGCCTCGACCACGCTGAGGGCCTCGCCCGTCTCCTCGTCGGTCACAGTGTCGCACAGGCGGTCGCTCGCCTCGTAGATCGCAAAGCGGAAGGTCGGGCGAACCCCCGCGCGCCGCGCCAGCAGGTCATACGTCGCGAACAACTCCCCCTGTAGGCGGTCACCGGCCAACTGCGGGCGGTGCCAGTGCAGCACCAGCGGCGACATCCCGGCTGTGTACCACGGCTCGTAGCGCAGGTCCGCATACACGAACTCGTCCTCCCGCGTCGAAAGCTGGCCGTCCGCCGTCTCAACGCGCCACACGTGCGTGAGCGGCTCGAACGGTGTCAGGGCCGGTTCGTCAGGCAGGGACCACACATAGCGCAGGATGGTGTACCCCTCCCCGTGGTCAATGGCGTAGGCTTCCGGGGGATCGAGAGGTATGAGCCTGTCCGCGCCGGTCGGCTGGCGCAGCGTGAGCCGCACCGTCTGGACCTCCGCGAGCGGCACGTCGAGGTACGCATCAAAGTGCACGGCTGCCGGGAACAGCACATCCACGGTCTGCCCGTAGATGTGTGACGGGGGTTCCGGCTCCTCCGTCTCCTGGGGCGGCGGCGCAGCATCCGGCTCCAACTCCGGCGTGCCGTCCTGAGCGCGGACCGGGGCAGCATGCAGCGCCAGCAGCACGGCGATCAGGGCGGCGCGGATCACCACCGGCCACGCGCCTCGACAGCGTACGTCTCCCATCGTTCCCCCTCGCTTACACGAAGCTGGATTCAAGCGTATCGTAGCATGAGATGGGGGGCGGCGCGAGGGGACCGTTAGCCTATAACGCGGCGGCCCGCCGGGGCACGTGAGGCGCCCGACGGGCCGGTTAGAGCAAGCAGCAGCGCAAAGCCGCGCGCTATTGCACGATGAACTGCGCGTTGCGATGGCGCTCCGACAGGGCGTTGCCGACCAGTTCCGTCTCGATGGCGTCCCGCACCTCGATGATGCCATCCTCGACGGTGACTTTCGGCTCGTAACCCAGGCGCGTGCGGATCTTCTCGAACGACACGCGGATATCGCGCATGTCGCCGCCGAAGCTGAGGTCCTTGTACTGGATCTCGACGCCGCGCACGTGCTTCTTGACCAGCTCCACGATCTCGTCCTTGGAGAAGTTCCCCTTCTCCGAGCCGACGTTGAAGACCTGCCGTCCAACCAGATCTTTGTCTTCCGTCAGGCCGAGGATGATGGCGCGCACCACGTCTTGAACGTGCACGAACGACCGCGCATACCCGCGCTGGTAGATGATCAGCTTGCGCTGGGTGAGCGCTTCGAGCACGAACTGGTTCACGATCAGGTCGAAGCGCGTGCGCGGCGAGATCCCGAACAGCGTCGCGAAGCGGAACAGCACCGGGACGCAGTTCGACGTCTGGCTCCGTTCGAGCAGGAACTGCTCCGAGGCGATCTTGGTTTCGGCGTAGAGCGACTGCGGGCGCAGCGGCGATTCCTCTGTGACCAGCTCGCCATCTTCGGCCAGCCCATAGTTGCTGTAGGTCGAGGCGAAGATGAACCGCCCAACCCCCGCCGCCTCGGCGTCCTCAAACACTTGCTTGGTCATCTCGACGTTGTAGCGCCACGCCACGTCGTGCCCCACCGCCTGGCACGCCGGGAAGCCGACGATCGCCGCCAGATGCACCACCCCATCAACCTTGCTCAGATCGACCAGCGAGGGCAGCCGTGTTTCGGTCAGATCGGCGTGGTGAAACTTAAACGCGGGATGCGTCATAAAACCCAGGAGCGAGTCACCGCCGAAGATCAGCTTATCGACAACGGTGACCTGATGCCCCTGGAACAAGAGGTTTGCGGTCAACATCGAGCCAATATACCCCGCCCCACCCGTGATCAGGACGTGCATGTCACATCTCCTTCAGAATTGCCCAAAACCAGCATGTGGACTGACATTATCATACGCTCCTTATGGGGTCACTTCAACTAAGGTTTGCTTGCATCCTGGCCTGAGTTCATAACAGTCTCGAAAGGGTTAGGGGATGGGCGGAGTAGCGCCCGAGTCGACCGCATAGCGGCAGGGCGCTATACTCGGCAAGTGAATGGCAACCCGACGCTGACGGACGTAAAGGAGCAAACGATGAAGACTACCCAGCTCGCTCCTGGCAAAGCCGTGCCAGCGGAGCAGCCCCCAGCCCTCGAGATGATCGGGCTGCGCAAGTCGTTCGGGGAAACCGTCGCAGTAGACGGCGTCAACCTGGCCGTACCCGCTGGCTCGTTTTTTGGGCTGGTTGGCCCTAACGGCGCGGGAAAGACCACGGCGCTATCGATGGCGGTCGGCCTGCTGCGCCCTGATGAAGGGAGCGCGCGCATCTTTGGCGTCGACGTATGGGACGAGCCGGTGCGCGCAAAAGCGCTGATCGGGGTGCTGCCCGATGGGATGGCAATGCCGGAACGGCTGACGGGCCGCGAAGTCCTGACTTATCTTGGCCTGCTGCGCGGTTTGGACGAGGACACGGTTGCGCAACGAGCTGATGATCTGCTGAACGTGCTGGAACTGGCGGACAGCAACCGCACGCTGGTGATCCAGTATTCGGCAGGGATGCGCAAGAAGATCGGCCTTGCAGCGGCGCTGCTGCACAGCCCCAGGCTGCTGATACTCGACGAGCCGTTTGAAGCGGTCGATCCGATCTCGGCGTCCACTGTGAAGGCGATCCTGCAGCGCTTTGTCACGGCGGGCGGCTCGGTCATCATGTCAAGCCACGTTATGCCGCTGGTCGAGCAGTTGTGCGACCACGTCGCCGTCATCGCCCAGGGCAACGTGCTGGCGACCGGACCGCTCGACCAGGTGCGGGACGGGGTGAGCCTTGAGGAGCGATTCGTGCAGCTCGTCGGCGCACGGATTGACGGCGGAGAGGGACTGTCATGGTTGGCATCCTGATCCGCATGAACCTGGCGGCGCAGCGCACGGCGTGGACCGGCATGCGCCTGTTTTGGGCCGGAGCGGGATTCTTGCTCGCACTCGGCACGTTGTCATTGGGCATCACGCGCGCGGATACACCAGACGTCGCGGTCGATCTGCTGGCGTCGGCGTTCGCCGCGTGGACACTGATGCTTGCGCTGGCGCCGGTCTTCGGTGGTGGCAGCGGGATCCGAGCCGAGCATTTTGCCCTGCTCCCGATTCCGCCGCGCAGCCTGGCGCTGGGGCTGTTGGGCGCGGCGGTGGTCGGCATCGGCCCTGCCATTGCGCTGGTCGCATTCGCAGCGCATGCTGTGTACGGGTTCCAGCTTGGCGCAACACCGGGTGTGACCGGCATCGTGGCGATGCTGTTGCAACTGGTCGTCGCGGTGCTGCTGGCGCGCGTGGTCCACAGCGTTATGGGGGCGGCGATGCAGACCCGCCTTGGAATGGAAGTGGTCGCCTTCCAGTACGGCCTGTTCATCGCCCTGATCAGCGTGGGGTGGTTCGTCCTCCAACCCGTGACCGGGCAGGTCGATCAGGTGATGGCGGAAGGATGGCCGCCGCTGATCTCCAACGTCGTGCGCGCGCTGCCGTCCGGCTGGGGCATCGTAGCCGTGGACGCCGTCAGCCGCGGCAACTGGGCGCTTGCGGCGGGCATTGTGCTCGGCTTCGCAGCGCTGATCGGCGGGCTGCTGCAAGTGTGGGCGACCCTGCTGGCGCGCAGCGCGACGTCGGTCCCAGCGAGCCGCCCACTGCCCGGCGGGGCGTCGTCGAAGCGGGCCGTGCGCCATCACTGGCTGCCGCCAACGGCGCTCGGGGCGGTCGTGTCGAAGGAGTTTCGCACCTGGACGCGCGATCCGTGGCGCGCCCTCGAGCTGCGTGTGGCACTGTGGGCAGGCGTACTGATGGGCGCGATCCCGCTGCTGATCGGCGTAACGGAAGGACTGCCCTTTGTCGGGGTACTGATCGCGGTCATGGGAGCGACCGTTTCGGGTAACCTGTACGGGCTGGACGGCAGCGCGCTGTGGCAGACGGTGTTGACGCCGGGCGCCGAACGTATCGACGTGCGGGGCAGACAGGGGGCGTGGCTGCTGATCTTCGGCCCAATCGCGCTCGGCGCAACAATCGTGCTGACGCTGCTCAGCGGACACCAATGGGCGTGGCCGCTCGTGCTGGCGCTGCTATTTGCCGCGCTGGGCGGGGCGACGGGCCTGGTGCCGCTGTTCTCCGTGCTGTTCCCCTCGCCTGGGCTGGACCCGCGTCTGCGCAAAAACCCGATGGACTCGTCCGGTGACATGATGACCGAACTCTTCTTCATGCCCTGGCTGGTACTGCTGACCACGGCTCCGGCGCTGGCGGTTGTCGTTATGGGCATGGTGCGTGATAATCCGGTGCTGCAGTGGGCGGGCGTTCCTGTGGGGCTGGCCACCGGCGCATTGTTCGCATGGGGTTTGGGATGGGCGGCCTATCGACGTCTCGAGGCGAACGGTCCGGAGCTGGTCAACCACCTGCTGCGAGGCGCGACGCCACAGAGCCGGGCCGCCGAGAAGAAACGCCCAGCCGACGAGGCGTGGAAGACGCTTCCGTTCGGGAAGAAAGCTATCGTACGGCTGTGCTACAGCCTGTTCTGGCTGCCACTGTTCCCGCAGGGGCTTGCGCCGCTGGTGTTCAAATTGGCCGGCATCGAGGCGAAAAGCTGGTTTCTTGCGTTGTACCTTCCGGCGCAGTATCAATGGCTGGTGATCGTCGCGATGATTGGGATCGGAAGTGCGATGCTGGCGATCGCGATTCAGATTCCGCGCATGCACCGGCGGCGGTACGAGCAGCATCAAGCCAACACTGCCAGCGAATAGGAAACTGCGAATAAAACCAGGATCAGCTTACACTTTAGAAAGGATCGTTTTTGCCGTGAACAACCCGACCCCACCTACCCCTCTGCGCGTGATCAACAGCGTGGCGCCCATCCGCATCTGCGATAACGGCGGCTGGACGGATACCTGGTTCGCCGGACATGGGCAGGTTTTCAACATCGGTGTTTACCCCTACGTGGAGGTGCAGATCAAGGTCTTCCCCCACGATGGGCGCGAGCACCGCATCATGATGTTTGCGGAGAACTATGGGGACGTCTACCCGATCGTGCCTGGCCATTCCGAATGGGACCGCCACCCACTGCTGGAAGCCGCCATCGAGTACATGCGCGTGCCCGACGACGTTGTGCTGCACATCAACGTTTACTCGGAGGTCCCCGCCGGCTGCTCGACCGGCACCTCGGCCGCGATCACCGTCGCGCTGGTCGGCGCCCTCGACCGGCTGACGCCCGGCACCATGACGCCGCACGAGATCGCCTACGCCGCGCACGAAGTCGAAACGAAGATGCTCAACCTGCAAAGCGGCATCCAGGACCAGCTCTGTGCGGCCTACGGGGGCATCAACTTCATCGACATGTACCAGTACCCCTACGCCTCGGTATCGCAGATCCAGGTCCCGAACGCGGTGTGGTGGGAGTTGGAGCGGCGGCTCGTGCTGTTCTTCCTCGGCAAGGCCCACGAGTCATCGGCGGTTCACGAGCAGGTGATCCGCAAGCTGGAGGAGAGCGGGCCGAACAACGTTGCGCTGGACTCGCTGCGGCGCACGGCGCGTCTCTCGCGGGACGCGATCTACAACGGGGACTTTGAGGCCCTGGGCCGCGCCATGATCGTCAACACCGAGGCCCAGAGCGACCTGCACCCTCTGCTGGTCAGCGACGACGCCAAGCTGATCATCGACGTCGCCAAGAAGCACGGCGCGATCGGATGGAAGGTGAACGGCGCCGGGGGTGAAGGCGGCTCGGTGACGCTGCTGTGCGGCCCCAGCTCCAGCGAGAAGCGCGAGCTGATCCACGCGGTCGAGGAGGCAAACCCTGCCTTCAAGAGCCTGCCGATCTACCTCAGCCGCTTCGGGGTGCGGATCTGGGAATAAAGCCTACTCGTCGGCCTTGTCCTCGGTGCGCGGCGGGGCGTCCGTGCGCCGGTCGATCAGGACGTGGTCCGCGACGTGCTGGCCGATGATCTGCTGCTGGTCGTCCACGTCGAGCGTCAGCGGTCCCTCGAACGGGTCGCGTGCCGTCACGGCGACCGACGCGCCGATGACCAGCCCCTTCTCGGCCAGGTAGCGCAGCATATCCGGCGACTGATCCGCCAGCCGCGCCACAACGCCTTCGTCGTGCAGCGGCCAGTCCGAGAGGCGGGTCAGCCTCCGGTCGTCCACGTCTCCCTCCGCGCTGGGGATGGGGTCGCCGTGCGGGTCGTAGCGCGGGTGGCTGAGGTATTCCGCGATGCGCTCGGCCAGCCGTTCGGACACGGCGTGTTCGAGCCGCTCAGCCTCCTCGTGGACCTCGTCCCAGGTGTAGCCCAGCGCCTCGACCAGGAACAACTCGATCAGGCGATGGTGGCGCACCATCTCCAGCGCGATCCGCTCGCCGGCGGGGGTAAGCTGGATGCCACGATATGGCTCGTGCGCGACGAGGTTCACCTTCGCCAGCTTCTTCGCCATCTCGGTCGTGGACGGCGCCGTGATCCCCAGGGCCTCGGCCAGCATGGACGTCTGCACGCGGCCATGCTCCTGCTGTAGCAGGTAAATGCTTTTCAGGAAATCCTCAATCGCCTCGCTGTACGTGGGCCGGGGCTCGTCTTGCTCGCTCACCCGAAGCTCCGCTCCTTGCTCCTAGCCTGCGTACCCCCAATAATAACAGATCTTGCCGGGTGCGGCATGGGGTTAACCCGCTGGTTAGCGGGGAAACCTCACCCCCCGGCCCTCCCTCCAATCAAGTTAGCGAGGGGGAGAAAACGCACATCCCGTAGGGGCGGGTTTTGCAAACCCGCCCATGCTCTATTTCACGTACCCGACCACAAGCGTTAAAGGGCACCCAACCGCCACCGCTAGCACCCCGCCCGGCAAGATGGTCGCCCGCTTCATTCATTCATGAGGTGTGAGGTGTCGTTGATGGGGTCAGCTTGCGTCGAGGGCCTCAGCAGCCAGCCGCCGCAGGAGGGCCTCCTCCGCCTCCGGCGTGTCGATGTCCCCATCAAGCCACGCGCGGCGCAGCGCGGCCAGCAACTTCCCGTAGATCGGGCCGGGCTTCAGGCCGGTGAGTGCGCGGATCGCGCGGCCGTCCAGCGTCGGCTTGACGAACCGCCACTCGCGGGCAAAGCAGGCGATCTGCTCCCGCGCGACCGCGTCCGGCGCGGCAGCCCATGCCGCCAGCCACGCGACCTCGTCCAGCGGCTCCAGCAGCTTCACGACCGCGCTCGGCGCCAGCGGCTCGCTGAGGGCAGGCAGGTACCCGATCGCGGTGCGGGCGTCTTGCAGGTGGTCCAGGTACAGCCGCCGGAACATCAGGCGGCGGCCCAGCCGTTCGAGTTCGTCGGGCGGCAGACGGCTCGTCAGCAGCGAGAAGGTGGTCAGCATCCAGTTGTCGAAGTCCGCCAGAGACGGCCACGGCGGATGCTCCCGGGCATAGCGCAGCGCATAAAACGCCCCGCGCACCCAGTCGTCCACGACGAGCTGCGGGTGGATCCGGCTCAGGACGCCCAGCCCGTGCAGCCGCGCAAGCATAGGCAGCGGTTGCGGCTCCGCCAGGATCAACGCCAGCTCGTGCCGGATGCGGTCCCCGCTGACCCGGTCAAGCAGCGGCAGCGCCCCCTCGATCAGTTCCTCGGTGCGCGGCTCGATGGTGAAGCCGAGGCGCTGTTCCAGGCGCACGGCACGCAGGATGCGCGTGGGGTCGTCGATAAAGCTCAGGCTGTGCAGCACGCGGATCACCCCGTCGCGCAGGTCCTGCTCGCCGCCGTAGAAGTCAAGCAGGTCGCCCAACGGCCCCGGCGACAGCCGGATCGCGAGCGTGTTGATCGTGAAGTCGCGCCGGTAGAGGTCGGGCTTGATCGAGCTGCGCTGCACCGTCGGCAGGGCGGTCGGCTCCTCGTAATATTCCATCCGCGCGGTGACGAAGTCCACAGATTTCGGCCAGCCGTTTGCCGCCGGGTCGATGTCCAGCGCGGCGGCGACCTCCGGCGTGAGCAGCCACTTGGCCGTGCCGAACTGTGCGTGGCTGCGCATGTCGCCCCCATACGCGTCCCGCAGCGCGCGCACCAACTCGACCGCGTCCCCCTCCACGACGAAATCCACGTCGGCGTTCGGCATGCCGAGCAGCAGGTCGCGCACGAACCCGCCGACGACGTACAGCCCCACGCGCTCCGCCTGCGCGTGCTCGGCGATGGCGCGCACCAGCGTCCACAACCCCGCCGGGAGCGCGAGCTTCAGCTTCTGCACGATCTCCGTGCGGCGCTGCTCATCCGGGTGGCGGCCCCACATCTTGATCAGGTCGGTGCGCGTGACGATGCCGATCAGCTTCCCGTCCTCGTCCACCACCGGGATCTGCCCCCACCCGGAGCGCATCATGCGCTGTTGGAGCACCTCGATCGAGTCATCGGGCCGCACCGTGATCTGCCCTGCATCCATGATGCGGCGGATCGGCTGGCGGCCCATGCCGTGACTCATGGCGCGGTCCACCGCGCGGCGCGTGAGCAGCCCGGCCAGCCGCCCGCGCTCCAACACCGGGAAGCCCTCGTACCCCGTGCGCTGCATACGCGCGGCGGCGTCCTCAACGCGCTCCCCCGCGTCGATCGTCTGCGCGCCGAAC
>CAZGLU010000087.1:0-9841 GCA_964526095.1 uncultured Anaerolineaceae bacterium
GAGATGGAATCTCGTGACTGGAGTTCAGACGTGTGCTCTTCCGATCTACGACTAACTCCCCGTTCCGTCTGTCGCCGTAAGTGACATCCGACCCATTTCAGCCTGCTCGAACACCACCCGGCAGCCCCCGCGCCCGCGTGGTGTTTTTTTGTCGGCGGCGGGCTCCGGCCAGGCCCCGGCGCAGACCAAAGTTGTGCCAGACGGCGCAAACGGTTTGACAAAGCTCGCTCGCGTAGCTATAATGCAGCGCACTTTAGGGAAGGAGGGCGCACTTGCGCAGCTAACCACTTGGCTGTCCGTTTGTTCCACGCTGGGTCTTCGGCAAGCCTCATGGGTTTGCGCACGCGTTCAAGCCAACAACGCAGCGCAGTGCGTTCTAGATAAGCAAGTCATTGTGCCGGTGGTCCACACATGCGGTGGCGAGCCGGTTTTTTGCTGCCCCGACCTAAAGGAACTCCACATCCGACCCCTGGGGGGATAGACAAAACTAGAAAACATGGTCAATCTAAACGTACAGAGCGAATCCACCGAAGACGCCGAGATGGATTTCCTCACGCTGTTGGAGGAATCCTTCTCAACCGAGCAGCCTGGGCGGGGCGACATCGTAACGGGTGTCATCCTGTCGATCGATCACCTGGGCATGCTCGTCGACATTGGGACCAAGCGAGACGGCGTTGTGCCACGCAGCGACCTGGAAAAGCTTGGTGAAGACGTCACCTTTTCTGTGGGCGATGAAGTGCCGGTCATGATCGTCCGTCCGGAAGACGAAGACGGCAACATGATCGTCTCTATCGCGCAGGCCAAGCAGAACGAAGACTGGCTCAACGCCGAACAACTGCTGGAGACCGAGGAGATCATCGAAAGCTACGTCGCAGACGCCAACCGGGGCGGCCTGATCGTGCCCTACGGCAACCTGCGCGGCTTCATCCCCGCCAGCCACGTCATCGACCTGCCGCGCGGCCTGAACGAAGATGAGCGTCGCGCGCACCTGATGTCGATGGTCGGCAAGCCGATCTCCGTCAAGGTCATCGAGGTCAACCGCCGCCGCCGCCGGCTGGTGCTCAGCCAGCGCGAAGCCCAGCGTGAGATCCGGGATGCGAGCAAGGACGCGCTGCTCGAGGAACTCACCGAGGGCGAGATCCGGCGTGGTCGGGTCAGCGGCCTGCGGGACTTCGGTGCATTCGTCGATCTCGGCGGGGCTGACGGCCTGATCCACATCAGCGAGCTGGCCTGGCACCGCGTCAAGCACCCGCGCGAGCTGTTGAACGTGGGCGACGAGATCGACGTGTACGTGCTGCGGCTGGACCAGGAAGGCCGCCGCATCGGGTTGTCGCTCAAGCGCCTCCAGCCGAACCCGTGGTCGCAGGTGGATGACCTCTACCACGTCGGGCAGATCGTCGAGGGCGTGGTCAGCCGCGTCACGCAGTTCGGGGCGTTCGTCAGCCTGGAGCCGGGCATCGAGGCCCTGCTGCACGCCAGCCAGATCGCGGACCCCACCCCGGAGAACCCGGCGGAGATCCTGCGCGAGGGCGACGTGATCTCGGCGCGCATCATCAGCATCGAGTCGCACCGCCAGCGCCTGGGCCTCAGCATCCGCGATGTGGACAACGACCTGCCGACCCTGGCCGCCGCTGAGGACAACGTCGAAGCGGAAGCTGAGGACGCGGCGGACACCGAAATTGATGCTGGCGAAAATGACGCTTCCACGGTACAATCGGAACAGTTCGAACCGGTTGCCGAGGAAGAACCAATCGCGGAATAGCATCAAAATCTTGCGAGAGATGGATGAGGCAGGTTCACCGCGACCTGCCTTTCTTTTTGGCATCCATCGTGAATCCGTCACCCAACCCGGCCCGATTAATCCCATTACAGAAGGGTGGTGAGACAATATGGCGCATGTAGAACTGCAATCCGGCGAATCGCAGGACCAACTGCTCAAGCGATTCCGGAAGCAGGTCGCCAAGGATGGCATCCTCAGCACGGTGCGACGCAAGCGGTGGCACGTTTCCAAGAGCGAGCTGCGGCGCATCCAGAAGAAGAAGGCCGTCCGGCGCGCCCGCCGCAAGCAGCGCAAGACGCGTGCGAGCTAAGCACAACTCAACGTGACTGGTCGCCCTGCCGGGCCGCCGCAGGCTGCGTGTGGCCCGGCACAAAAACACGGCGCGATTGAGATCCTCCTCGACACACGCGGCCGGGCTTGGGTCGGGGCATTTTCGCGCATGTTTTAGCAGGAGAAAGAAGAACGTCACGCTTATGGCAAAACGACAAGACGACAAGATCGAAATGGAAGGGACCGTCGTCGAAGCGCTGCCCAACACGCAGTTCACCGTCGAGCTTGACAACGGGCATAAGGTGCTCGCCTACCTGTCAGGCAAGATGCGGAAGTACTACATCCGCATCCTGTTGGGTGACCGCGTCCGGGTTGAGATGACGCCCTACGATCTGACACGGGGCCGGATCACGTATCGCTACCGCAAAACCGGCGGCTCCCCTGCCGACGAGCTTGAGTAAACGCCGAGCCAGCCTCAGCGCGGTTGGATCGAGCACGGCCCCTGCCCTGCCGGGGCTTCGACGCGTTCCCCACCCACCGCCTTCAGGAAGTCGCCCTGATGTACGCCCCGTACGCTGCTCCTGGCCCCCTGTGGCGCGTGGACGCCAGCAAATTTAACGGCCAGGCACACTATACCCTACCGGCGGCCTTCGTCGCTGACGATGGCACGCGACTCTGGCTCCGCACCCCCGTCGGCGCGGAGATGCGGCATTTCACGCGCGGCGCAAGCTGGACGCTGCGCCGCCCCTCGGACCTGATTTTCTGGCGCGACCGCTGGTATAACGTCTACGTCAACTACGACGAGGCGTGGCGCATCGATCATTTTTATTGCAACGTCGGGCTGCCGCCGCAGATCGAGGACGGACGCGTGGCATTCGTGGATCTGGACCTGGATGTGCAGATCTGGCCGGATGGGCGCTATGCGGTGCTGGATGAGGACGAGTACATCGAGCACGCGCGGCTGTTCGGGTACCCGGCGGACGTCCAGGCGGCAGCGCGGCGTGCCGTTGAGGATGTACTGGCGTTGTGGCGGGGCCGCGCGGCGCCGTTCGACTGGCTCGGGCTGCCAGCGTAAGCCGCGCGCGCTAATTCGGATCGGGGATGCCTCCGGCGGGGATGCCGTGCAGGCCCCGGTCCACCTCCCACGGGTAGACGATGAAGGCGTCCGTCACCGCCCCGTAGAAGTCCGGCTCGGCGCGGCTGAACAGGGAGCGGTACGGGTTAAAGTGGAAGACGCAGGTGAACGCCGTGCCGCCCGCCGACTGGCAGCGGCTCTTGACGGCGGTGCTCGTGCGCCCGCTGCCCCATACGTCATCCACGATCAGGATGCGCCGCCCCTGGATCAGGTCGTCGCCGGGGAACTGGAGGAACGAAGGCCACACCAGCAGGCGCGCCTTCTGGTCCCGATCCAGCTCGCGCGGGAAGTCCACCGCCGCCGTGAGGACGTTGGTGATATCCAGCGCCTCGCTGAGCAGGCCGCCGGGCACGATGCCGCCGCGCGTGATCATGATCATGGCATCGTACGACCCCGCGCTCTTGAGCTGGGGCAGCAACACGTCCACCAGCTCGTCCACTTCTTTCCAGGTCAGCCATTCCTGGCGCAAGGGTTTGCGGGATTCCATGGGCGTCCTTTTCACCACATACAGGGGCGGTTACACAGACCGAATTATCGCCTCAGTTGGAGGGAAAGTCAAAGCGGGACACAGCGGGCAGCCGCGCCGGGTGCGCGGGGCAGCCTTCCTATGCGCGGCCATGCTCCCCACGCGTTAGGGGTTGCACGGCCCCCATAAGCAACGGATAATCAAGAGTAACAGCCCGCGTCCTTCGCCAGGGGCGCCACCTACCGGAAGCCGACCCGCCACGCGAGCGCATCCGCCTGACGCTCACGGGCAAGGAGACATACGCGTGAAGACGAACCACGAAAAGTCCATCGAAGCACTGACCTGGGCCGCAGTGGTGATCTGGCTGGGCTTCGCCCTGATCATGCACCTGCTCGGCTACGTCTGGTTGGTCCTGATGGTCCTGAGCATCATCCTGCTCACCTCGGCCATCTACCAGCGCAGCCGGGGCTGGCACACGTCGCTGACGATCTGGATCGCGGGCGTGTGGATGGCCGTCTTCAGCGTGATCGAGGTCGTCAACGAGCTGCTCAGCGCGTTGAACGACGGCGAGGGGTTGCAGATCGACCTGTGGGTGTACCTCGGCATCGCGCTGATCTCGATGGGCCTGGCCGTCGTGCTGCGCAACCTGCAGGGGCCGCAGATCCGGACGGGCTCCCAGACCGGGGAGGTCCGCACGCCGATCGTGCCCTCGCAGCTTCAGGACGATATGAGCACGGGCTACCTCCCGCCCGATGGGCAGCCGCGCGTGTATGGCAACGCGCAGCCCCGGCAGCCAGCTATGCCGTATTCCGCCCAGGAGAACGCGCCACAGGTGGGGCGCTCGCGCCGCCGGGCGCGCCCCGCCGGGCCGGTCGAGCAGCAGCCAAACGACCTGGAATCGCGCGTGGAGGACATCATCCGGCGCAGCCGCGAGCGGCGCGACCGGGATAACCTGCCGTACTGAGCCGCTAGAGGGCCAGGGCCATGTACCCGCCCAGCAGCCCCAGGATCAGGTAGACGATCGCCACCACGCCCCGCACGCGGTCGCGACCGTAACGCTTGATCCAGGTCTCCATCTGCGTTTCGTTGAAGAACGCCTTCCAGCCCAGCAGCGTACCGACGAACCCGGCCATGCCGCCGATAAAAATGAACCAATCCAGGATCTCCACGGGCCAATACCTTTCTCGCGCCCGGAACACCGCACCATGCGGCACCGCACTTCGTCCTATACCACTTTTTCGCCGCAGATCAACGCGACGTGCTGCCCCGCGACCCGCGTCAGCACGACGACCGCCGACGCGCCCTGCCCGTCCAGCCGCAGCCGCCGGATCACGTCCTCCGGCTGGAGGGCGCTGCCCCGCTTCTTAACGGTCACCCGCCCGACGCCCCGCGCGCGCAGTGCCGCCCGCAGGCGCTTCAGGTTGAACGGCAGCCATTCCCAGACCGGCCACGCACGCGCCCACGGGGATGCGGCGGGCGCGTCGGCGGTCAGGTACGCGATCGCCTCGTCCAGCCGGTACACCGACAGGCCCAGGGCCGCGCCCAACTCGGCCAGCAGCCCGGCCCGGATCACCGCCGGGTCCGGCTCGATCAGGTAGGCGCGCGGCTCCGAGAGCGGCGGCGCGGGCAGCCCGCGCGGTTCCAGCGTGGCCCCCTCCCCCGCCGCGTCGAGGCAGCTCGCACGGCAGCCGGGGAAGCCCAACGCGCCGCGCCACAGCACGGCCTCCTTCAACTCGCCCGCCACGCTGACGAACTCGACGCCCGCACCTTGCGCGGTATAGGCGCGCAGCTCGTCGAGCGCGACGCCGGGCGACAGCTTGACGGCCAGCGCGTCGAAGCCCCAGCCGAGGATCACGTCCAGCGGCGGCTGGTAGTCGCGCACGGTGAAGATGCGCCGCCCCTCGCCGCGCCGGGCCGGGTCGAAGAACGCCGCCGGAACGCCGCGCAGCGGCAGCGGATCGCCCAGGTCAGCCGCGACGAGGGACGCCTCGCGCCCGTAGGCGGCGAGGTTGGCCCGCGCGAACAACAGGCGCACCGCGTCACGGTCCAGCCCGACCGCCTGCGCGCCGGGGATGGCGGCCAGCGCCAGCAGGTCGCCGCCGATGCCGCAGCCCAGGTCCGCCAGGCGGTCGTACCCTGCCGCCGCGAAGCGCCGCGCCCGCCAGCGGTTGACCGGCTCGCCGCTGGCCTGTTCCAGCGCGTCAGGCGTGAAATACATCGCCGCCGCCCGCACGAACTTGCCCCCCGCACGCTCACGTAACCGTGCCAGGGTCAGAGCGGCGCTTGCCTCGTCCGGCGCAAGGCGCCCGCGCAGGGCGGTGAGCAGCGCCAGGGTGTGCGCCTCGCCCAGGTCCTGCCCGGCCAGCCAGGCCAACGCCTCCTGACCGGCAGGGCCTAGCAGGAACCGTGCCGCGTGGTAATCCACCTCTCGCCCCCTGCGCGCCCGTCCGCCGGACACAAACTAGGGACAACTCCGCGAATTGTCCCTAGAAGCTGTTATGCACGGATCGAGCGAAACGCAGGCTTGAAGCACACCTTCCCCCGCTCGTATTCGCTCACCGTCCCCCTCCACTTAATCGGAAGGTTGATCGGAAAGGGACGATACGCCGCCTCAGCCGGACCTGTCTCCCCTGCAAACTGCTTGCGTGGGGCGCGGGGTCAGGTGGATGGGGGCAAAAAGGGCATAACATGCTCCGGCATCATCCGGCAGAGGCCCTCCGGGTCAGCGGCCCGCTATTCGGCCCCGACCTGATCGATCAGCCGCTTGAACTCCTCCCACTCGTCGCGGCCAAAGTAGAGCGAACCCCAGTCCAGTTCGATCTCGTAGGCGAGTTCGCCCTCGCCGTCCTCGTCCTCCGGCACTTCTTCGGTCACATCACTGACGAGATCCAGGAAGTCGTCCCATTCCTCCTGGAAAAAATGGACCGTCACCTGGCCCAATTCCAGGTGGTAGGTCACCTCTTCGTCCGGCTCCTGGGCCACCCAAACGGTGTAATTCTCCGTCTCGGCAAGGGTATCGGTCGGGATTTCGGACATGTCGTTGTTCATGGGACTTCTCCTTAGTCAAGTTCCGCGCAGCCTGCTTGCAGCTTACTCTTCATGCTCGGCGTCCGCCTCAAACGACTCGATGGCGCGCAGCACCTCCAACAGCGCCAAAAGGCTCGCGCCGCTGTGGGCCTGCTCGTCCAGCGCGTCGACGTGGAAACGCCGTTCCAGCATCGTGTTCTCGAACTCCGGCACGGCGACCGTGCTCCGCACCTGCTCGGCAACCAGGGCACGCCGCGCCGGGTCCCAGGCGTACGCGACCTTGGTCCAATACATGCGATAACCGGCTATGATCCGGTCTTCCGTCAGCGGCGCGGGCGGTGCTGGCTCGCGCCGCCGATCCGGCCAGATGATCCGTCGAAGTGCCTCCAACATGGGCGCTCCTGACCGCGGCTGCGGGCACCGGGCCGCAAGGCCGCGCTTAGCGGTCGTCCGGGGTGGGATCTTCCGCGTGCACGTCAGCGTGGAACATCAGGCTGGCGTCACGCGCGTACAACCATACCTCACCGTCCCGGCTACGCCGAAAACCCGCCACCACCAACTCTGAACGGGCGAACGTCTCAAACGTCGCGGGTTTGCTCGAGCGACAGTTCGCTGGTCACACGCTGCCATTCTTCCGTGCCGGTCGGCGGCAGCACCGGGAACTGCTTGCTGAGGAAGAAGCGTATGGCCTGGTAAATGATGCCCCGCTGCTGGACAGTATACGGCGACAGCGTCGGGAACAACTCCTCGTCCAGCAGCTTGCCACGCAGGTAACGGCCCAGCAGCCGGATCGTCGCGACGATCGGCGCGGCGAGGATCACGCCCAACAGCCCGGCGAGGCTGGAGCCGATCAGGATCCCGACGAGCACGATGAAGGGATGCAGGTCCAGGCTGTTCCCCAGGATGCGCGGCACCAGGAAGATCGACTCAAGCTGCTGGATCACCATGTACGTCACGGCGGTGACCACCGCGAAGGTGATCCCGCCGTCGATGCCGAGCGTGGCGCTGGGCGTCGTCAGGGCGAACAACACGGCGGGGATCGCGGCCAGGGTCGGCCCCAGGTTCGGACTGAACTCCAGGAACCCGGCCAGGATGGCGAGCAGCAACGGCTGTGGCAGCCCCAGGATCAACGCGCCGATGTAGGTGGCGATCGCGATCGACAGGCCGAGCAGGAGCTGACCGCGCAGGTACGCGTTCCAGATCAGGCCCAGCTCGTGCATGAGGCGCAAGACGTCCCCGCGATAGCTCTCCGGCGTGGCGCGGGTCAGGTAGTCGATGAAGATCGGCCCATCCCGCGTCAGGTAAAACATCATCACCAGCATCAGGAACATCGCCACGATCACCGACACGGCGCCCCCGACGAACGTGATGGCGGAATCCGACACGGAGAACAGGGCGGATTGCAGCGTGTCGCTGAAGGTGCTCCCCTCCGTGCCATCTTCCCCGCCGAAGGCAAACGTGCTTTGGATCTCCTCCCAGGGCACGATCGTAAAGTCCCCGATGGTGATCGGCTGGCTCAGGAAATCCTCAAGATCCCGCTGCGTGCTTTCGATGAGCGTGGGCACGTCCTCAGCGAACTGGCGGAACTGCGCCAGCGAGGCGGGCACGATCAGCCCGACGACGATGCCCATCACGCCGAACAGCACGAGCCACGTCATCAACACGGCCAGGGTGCGGCGCGACTCGTAATGGCGCAGGCCGTACAGCCGCCGCTCGAAGAAGCCGACCAGCGGCGACAGGAGATACGCGAAGATCACCGTCAGCGCGATCGTCGTCCACGTTGCCGTGGGGACGCGCATGATAAACAGAAGGATCAGCGCCCCCATGGCGATGGCGACGATCGTCTTGGTGGTTTTGCTCCAGGGTGGGCTGGTTACGGTTGGGACTTTGCCGGTCATGGTCTGCGCGATCCACGTCTCAGGCCCGGCTCAAAACGCCGGACACACGTACTGTAAATTGTAGCGTGACGGGAATTGAAACGCTAAGGTGGCCGCGCAGTGACCGGAGGGGATCCGTATGGTGAAAATGCCCAAAGTGCGACTTGGCTTATGGGCTTCCGCCTGCTACAATGATCGTATGGGCTATGTAGCATGGCCCGCACCGGTCTGACGTGACGATGCACGTATGGCGGGCAGACGCTTGACAAGAAATTTTATCGAGACCTGCTGGCATTTGCCGAACACCCTTATTCCGGTAACTAGCAGTTTCAGACTTTTCATCGAAGCCTTTTAGTTGCTAGTTATTAACGACTACTTTAGGCCGACGCCTGACCCACCACATGCTACTCGCCCCCAACAGTGTATAGCACGCACGGGCTTACGTCAGAGCTTGATGGCGTCGCTAAGGTAACCCGTGCATAGAACTGGCTTCCCCCATTAAGCGCGGACGAGATGCGGGGGAAGCTTACGTGAGGTTGTGAATGACAGCTTACTTAATTGTCGACGTAGATGATTTGCTGCACCGTCTTGAGCAGCGCGGCGTCTCCCCCGACATCGCATCTGTCGCCGCCGCCCTGATGAACAGCGCCGCCCTGGCCGCCGGGCTGAAAGGCCCGGAGGAACTGCGCGCCGTGGCCGTCGCGGACTGGAACCGCTATCGCCGGCCCGGCAGCAGCGCGGGGATCAGCGTGCAGCAGGTGTTCGCGGGTACAGGCTACGAGTTGTTCAACGTGCCGGATCGCGAGTTCGTCACCGACGCGCTGCTGATGCACTACTTCTCCTTCGAGTCAGACCCGGTGGACGAGTTGATCATCGCCAGCACCCGACTCGACATCTCGACGCTGGTGCACCGCGTCCAGACGACGGACCGCGCGCGGGTGCGGATCTGGGGCGACGAGCCGCCGGACATCGAGGACGTGATCTTCCAGCCGCTGGAAGCCATCCTGGGCATCCCCAGCAAGACGGTCGCGCTGTACATCGACTTCGAGAACATCACGATCAGCCTGAGCGAGCAGGGCTACATCCTGGACATCGACGGGCTGATCGACGGCATGATCCGGCAGGCGCAGTCATACGGGCAGGTGATCCACATGGCGGCGTACGCGCCGTGGGGCCAGCGTGGCAGCCTCGCGCCGCTGACCGACCACACCGGGCGCGAGGTGTCCGACGAGGCGCCGGGCCGCCTGGCGCGGGCCAACATCGACCCGGTGTTCAGCCTGCCGGGC